>NZ_JAYGHR010000104.1:0-31184 GCF_034932365.1 Limnoraphis robusta BA-68 BA1
GGATAGCTTCGTCTAACCTTTTGTACTGGGCTTTTGTTCCTTGTAGCTTCATTTCATAGACAATCATGTTTATCATTGTCGCACCACGATAAGTTATTGTACCATACAATAATCCGTCGTGAACGACCTTGCTCTAAACCTGTTTTTTATTGGTAAAATGGATAAGTCGCAACTTTATGAAGCCATAGAAGAAGCGGAAAATTCTCTTTAAACACCAGGAGGAAGTAGACGACCAGGGAATCGAACTACAACCTCCAATTCAATTTATTCTCTACCCGATTTAAGGCGTTTTTCTCTGGGTTTGAAAAGCTCTAATTAGAATGACGATAATCGGCATCTACCCAGCAACGAGGTAAACTTTCACCAGAAGGAAAAATAAGTTCTTCTTTTTCCATAAACTCGGGGGGTTGTTCTTCTTCTCCGGCTTGAACTCTCCCAGAAATCTGACTCTTATTTGGGTCAGCTAGTGCTGTTACATCCTGAACTTTTACTAAGTTTCCGGTTTGTTTATTTTCTAAAAAAATCATAGCTTGATCAACTTCGACTCTACTACTCTAGAGAGTATCTACGATTCCCAGAACTCTGTCATCTATCTTAAGTTCTATCAATGAGCAATCGATGAGGATACTCTCCATTTCACTGAATTTATCGTCTAAAGCTATTCATTATTCCCAAGAATGTAAAGCTCGCAACTGGGGAGTCTTTTTAATCTGATGGGCTTGCATTCGCAGCAAAACATCATCTAAAATCGTCACCGCTTCTTCAATAAACGGCCCTTTATTCAACATCACACATTCAGAACGTTGCGCCATCGCCGCATCTGTAACTTCTGAGCGTGAAGGAATTCCTGTTTTCGCCAAATTCTCTAAAACCTGAGTCGCCCAAATTACTGGAATATGCGCCGCTTCACACATCCACATAATTTCTTCTTGTATTTCAGCTAAACGTTGATAGCCAATTTTAACCGCTAAATCCCCCCGAGCAATCATTACCCCAAACGGTTGACGACCTGCGGCTTGAACAATCAATTCGGGTAAATTTTTAATCGCAGCTTGAGTTTCAATTTTAGCAATTAAACCTATTTGGTGACTGGGATTTCTCGCTTCGAGTTCCTGCTGTAATCGCTTAATATCTGAGGCTTCTTGTACAAACGAATATCCAATAATATCCGTATGAGCCGCAATAAAATCGAGATCTTCTAAATCTTTTTCAGTCAAAGCATCAAAATGAACTTCCGTATTTGGAAAATTCATTCCTTTATCATTTTTGAGCTTTTCTCCCTTTTCCGGTCGAGCTTGAATGACCTCTAATATTATACCGTCTTCCTGAACAGACTCAACCCGAGTTCCCAGTTTACCATCATCGATCCAAACAGTATCTCCTTCTTGAACTTGATCGAGAATTTCAGGAATTGTTGCGAAAAGATTTTCACTCTTATTCAAAGATAAACTCTGTCGCTCGGAAGATGCGATTTGACAATTCATTTTCTAATATTAATCTAATATTAAATTTTAAAAAGATTCATATCATGTCCGGATAATTAGTGATAAAAAACTTTCTCATAATCCGACTCTTTCTTCTTCTTGATTTCCTCGGTGACTCGGTGACTCCTCCTCCTCTTTCTTCTTCTTGATTTCCTCCTGACTCCTGACTCGGTGACTCCTGACTCCTCTGTCGTTTATTTATAACTGTTCAACCGGACATGATATCAGTCCTGGCCTCGTTAGTTGATCTCCAAGAGTCTTAAAGCATGACTCAGGAATACTCCGAGTATTAGTTTTGTTGTCGCATTAACAGACGCCAATCTCGAATAATTGCATTTGTCCAGAGCCAATTTTGACTCAATAAATGAGGTTTAAATTCTTCCGGTGCTTCACTCAAGACTTTATCACAAAATTTCACCGCTTTACTCAAACGCACAGCTTGTTCTGCGGGAGGTAACTGAGCGGTAGATTTCATCAAAACTAATCCTAACCCTGCATAAGCCGTTAAAATTTGCGGTTTATTTTCACCTTGAACTTTAGAAAGCTGTTGTTGAACGGCTTTTTCATTAAACGCGGGTTCTTCTAAATCTAAAACTTGCAACCAAGTTTGATAAGCTTTATCAAAACTTCCCTCTGAATAATAAGCAAATCCCAAAGCATTGCGATATTCTAAAGCATCAGGACGTTGCTGTACTGCTCTTTCCCAATAGCGTCGGACATCATCCATCATATAATCAGCACTGCCTTGATTAATCGCTTGCCACATCAACCGACCCCAAAGAAAGTTAATTTCGGGTCGATCACTATCTTCAACAGGTACAGCAGCTAAAGCGGATTTTGCTTCGGTAATTGCACCACGATTCAGCAGTTCTGTCGTGGCTTGTACACCTGCTAAAAGATTGCCTTTATGAAACTGTTCAACCGCAATTCCTAATACATAATCGCTCTTAGCACTATTCAAGTCAAGCGGTTGTTCGTTCGTCGAGTTCGCTTCTGTCGAGTGAGGTTTTGTCGGTTTAGAAAGGGAAATTTCCGGCTGAGATTTCCCGAACTGAAGAATACTACTGTAAAATAATCCCATCCCTAAACTCATCGGAATTAACAGCAACGCTAAAGGTAGCCAAGATTTTAAAGTATTAAAGTTAGGTTGCTTTCGAGCCGGAAAATTTGAAGTTTTAACGGCTGTAGTTGGAGAAACTGTAGACGTTTTTACAGGAGAAATATGCTCAGGTTTCTCAACAAAAATATTATTGATCGTTTCGCTAGAAGGTTGAGAACTTTTGAGTTGACGCAAAGCATCACCAATAAATTCCAAATCCTCGCCATCTTCGGCTAAATCATCCCCATACTCAATCTCATCAAGAAACAAGTCTATTTCTTCTTCGACAGGAACTTGTTCCTGTTTTTCAGTTTCTTTCTCCACCGGAGGAAGACTAGATTCTCCCCAATTTTGAGTCGAAATCGGAGCAAACAAATCCCTTTGACTTTCCGAAGAATCAGCCGTCAAATACCCGTCAAACTTGCGATGTAGATAAAGAATGGGTAAACCCCAGTAAAGTTGGTGAGACCCATAAGCTGAAATCAACCCCTGTCGCGCCCGACTCAAACTAATATCAACCGGATGACCTTGATTAAGATTGCGGTAAAGTAAGCGAGTCAGCGTCAGTGCGACTTCATCAGGGATGCGTTCAGCCATCGCCAATACACCCGGAATTCCGCGTCTAACGAGGCTTTCGGCGAGGTTGAGTTGGGCGGTGTCTTCGTCAGAATGCAAACCCTGAGCGTAAGCCCCCCGACAGGAGTTCAACACCGCCATTTGAACCCCATTATTAACCAGTAACCCCGCTAAATCGTCACCACTGAGGGTTTCAGTTAATCCGGTACGACTGCTAACAAGATAAAGTTCACCCCCCGATACGCCCAAATTACTGTGTCCGGCGTAGTGAAAGACTTGATATTGACCTTGTTCGAGGGCTTGGGTGAGTTGTTCACCATCAGGTTGTTCGAGGATGGTCAGTTGAATTTCTGGGCGTGATCCGATGCGCTCTGAACTGCGTTGGGTATCGCGTTGCAGTTCTTCTTGCAGGTGTAGAACTTCTCGCTTCAGTTGTAGGCTTTCTTGATCGTTGGGCGCAGAAATCGCAACTAAAATTTTTAGAGGTTGATTCGAGGTTAAGAGGCGAGAGTGGAAATGAGAACTCCCTCCTGGTTGGTAACGAGAAAATCCGACATCAGGCCCGGTTCCAATCGGGCGATCGCCTGCATACAGCACTTCCCAAGGTAAACTGGTTAAACGTTTTCCCTTGACTCCTAAGCGCAAATGTAGAAACTCGCGTCTATTTTGAGCAATAGCTTGGGCGCAAGTCCAACTTTCGCGCATTGTCCCTTGAAACAGACCGTTATACAGTTGGCGTCCGAGTTCGACTAGACTAATTAGGCTTGATTCTGGGGATACCGCCGACTTGGAAGCGGTGTTAACGCCTCGACTGCGATATCGAGATAGAGTTTGCCCTTCTAGAACCCCCAACAAGGGGTCTTGCATCAATTGACGAGCGTAGCCGAGCCATGCTTCCACTGGCCAGCTCACCTGTTCTTCTGCTAATGGTACACCGGATGCGACTTCTTCAGTTCGCACGAGGTATTCATCGTTCCCAACGGGGGTAACAGAGATATGGAACTCCTGAGTCATCATGTCCAATCCGCTATTTGTGTTTAGGCTGAGGGAGGGGAAGCCATATTTCGATGCCACACTGGGTTAAGTTAAAAGTTCTGACAAAAGACAGAAGACAGGATTGGCTCCCATATCCAGATTAGCGAATTTATCTAATTTATTCCCTAAATTGCCTCTACATCTTCCCTATCCTCAATTCAGGAGGAAGTCTTTACAGTGAACAGTTGCAGGGGAAATTTATGAATTCCCCCTACCAGTTTTCAGTTTCTCGACTGTTCAGTGTCTAGGGCATACACTTATTTACGGCGGCTTCTGTCGTTTGAACATAGGCCGAATCACTTCCATACAATTGGCGGAGAATCTCGACACTTTCCTGAACGAGAATTAGGGAGTTAATTGTATTCAGCCAAGTGATATCTCCTTCTGGTAAAATCATTCCATAAAATTCACAGGTGAGTGGTTCATCGGGAACTAAAGCATAATCTGTTTTGCTCACTTCCGCTTGTCTCAACACTTCTCCGACTAATAAAAGTCCGTCACTGGCGAAGGCGTTGATTTTGCCACTGAGAACATCTTTAACGGCGGTTTCTCGGCCTGAGTTTCCCGGATATTCAACGGGTTGAGCGAGGGAGTATCGACTGGTAATAAACCTTTCTGTTAGAGAAGCCGGAAGCACACCGATGGAGATATTTTCTAACGCACCTGATGGGTTAATATAAGCTTTATTATCCGGTCGGACTAATAGATACACCCCAGTCGCTAAAAATCGATCTGAGTAAACAATTCCCGCTTGCGGTGTGCGAGTTACCGTGTTGGGGCCGCATTCGAGATGTACGGTTTTATCTCTGACAATTTGTTCGCGATTTTCCAGGGTAGACTGAATATATTCTATTTTAATCGGTTGACTCAAATTCAATTGTTTTTGCAGCCGGGTTGCCAATAACTCCATTAATTCAATGCAATATCCTTGCCATTCTCCCTGGGAAGATCGATAGCCTAAAGGCGCTGCATCTTGCCTGACTCCGGCTTTGAGAACTCCTGTTGTCTTGATGTCTTCTAAGACCGTTGCCGCTAAACTAGGTAAAGGAAATAAAATAGATAAGGCTAAACTCAGTGAAATTTGAGTCAGTTTTCTTCTCATTGGTGTCCGATTCAGACCGAGCTAGATTTTAACCGAGTCTAGCTTACCTTAATTTAGTTCCGTTTTGTTGACCTTCGTTAAGAGCGCAATTGAAAGGAGTTAAAGAATTGACTAATATCCGGGGTCGCTGCTCCTCCATCTTTGGCTTTACTGACTCCTAAAATGTAGACTCGTTGCTGCACGAGATAGAGTCTAAATTGATGGGTTCCACGACTGCTTGATAAATTCACTTCTCGACCTGGATAACGTTGCAGAGATATATTTCGTTCTCCGACTAACTGTACAGGTCTACCTTTTATATAACTGTCTCGAATTTGGTTAAATAAAGTTTGAGGTTCACCTAAACGAGTGGAGGTCAAAGGTAGCGAATAAGCGACTGTAAACTGAGAATTACTTTGACGAGTTGCCAATACGGTAAATTCTAGCTTTCCGTCCAAAGTATCGAGAATTTCCCTTCTCTCACTGGGGGAAGCACCGGGCATTGCCACGATCACATTTCCGGGCAGTTGGGTGAGGGCTTGTCCAGGGTTCTGGGCTTGTTCAAACCGGAGAATCGGTTCCTGCTGCTGTTTTGAGGGGTGATCAAGACGCTGAATTTCTTGATCGAGTTTTCGATCGCCATCGCTGAAAAAGGTCGGGCGATCAGGACGATATTGAGCCGTTGTCGGTGACATAATACTCAGGACACTAGCGATCGCCATCAAACTGATAAGTCCTAAGCTTCCTTTGATTGGATTCTGCCAAGCCTGTCTGTCGTTTGCCATATTTTTTGCTGTTAATACTGATATTGTTTGATGGATAAACTCTAAGCTTACATCTGACGCTGATATTCTTCTAAGAGTCTTACTAGATCGTTCTGCACTGAAGTCGGGATCAAATCCGCCAGTGAAGCGGTCAATTTCCCTCCCCCTAATTTTACAGAAATGTCTTGCAAAACTTGAGCAATTTTATCCGCTTCTATATTCCCCTCTTCGAGTAGAGGATATAGCTGTTCTGCGACTTGGGTATGCAGATGAGCATCTGATAAGTAAAGATGCCATTTGGCAACATCAATATAAATGTTTTCACCAATTGCAGAGGCTAATTTTTCGATGTCTTGTGTAGTAGGCATAACGAGAATTTTCAGGGTGACTGACACAATAAGCGTGAGATTTTCAGATCAATCTATTGTTAATCCTTTTATTCTAGACAATCCATCTCTAACCGGGTCGTTGAGGTGTGGTCGAAGAATAATCGGCGATCGCAAAAATGTAAATCCCATGAACCCCCAGGATCAACACCCAAGCTCCCGTTACCCAAACAGCCCAAGGCCAAGTTGCTGCTTGTATTTTCTGAAAAAACCATATACCGGAATTACACGCCGCAAAAGTGGCGACATGAACAGCAAAATTCATTCGGTCATCCAAGCGGCGATAGGCGGGATCTTTACGGTCAGGTTCTCGAGGCCAACGCGGTGGCATTTCTTTGGCTCCTTAGCAGTTCTATGTCTATTCTAGAGCGAGAAGTTCGGGCAGAACATTTACTACATTATTTATTTATTCACAAAGAATTCCCAGCAAATGTTAGCTGAGAACTATTTTTGTTGTTTTTCTTCTAGTGATCGCTCATAGTCTCCGGACTTCCCCCCGGTTTTACTTAACAGTCGAATGAATTCAATTTGTATTGATTTTTCCAGGGCTTTTGCCATGTCATAGAGGGTTAACGCCGCCACTGAGACGGCAGTTAAGGCTTCCATTTCTACCCCGGTTTCTGCCTTTGTGATCACTTGAGCGCGAATTTGATACCCTGGCAGTTCAGGATCAGGGGTCAGTTGAACTTCTATTTTACTCAACGGTAAGGGATGACACAAGGGGATTAACTGGGAGGTTTGTTTGGCAGCCATAATTCCAGCGAGTTTGGCGGTTGTGATCACATCTCCCTTGGGGGCATTGCCCGCTACAATCGTCTCAAAGGTAGAGCGAGACATTCGCACCTGAGCCCCTGCAACTGCTTCTCGACGAGTG
The DNA here is from genome assembly GCF_034932365.1 of Limnoraphis robusta BA-68 BA1. NCBI lineage: Bacteria > Bacillati > Cyanobacteriota > Cyanophyceae > Oscillatoriales > Sirenicapillariaceae > Limnoraphis > Limnoraphis robusta. The sequence goes on from NZ_JAYGHR010000104.1 coordinate 7,300, forward strand.
GGAAGCTTGGCAGAGACATCGACCATATTGGCTTCTCCGGTGTCATTGAGATGGGTTAAGCGTTGTGGCTCTTGCGGCGAAGAAAAAGTCATTTTTGTTTGTCATTTTCTAAAAATGTGTTATGATGATAACTCAGGCAACGAGTTGAGGTGAAGTTTCACCTGCAAACTCAAAGCTGGTAAGGGCTTGTAGCTCAGTGGACTAGAGCACGTGGCTACGGACCACGGTGTCGGGGGTTCGAATCCCTCCTAGCCCGTTCAACATCCGTAAAAAGTTAATACTATTAATTCAGCTAGAGGTCAGACAATACACCCCTAGCTCTTTGATTTTTACCTAACTCCGTAAGAAGGCTCCCGTCATAATCTTTGATTTGACGGTGAGATGAATTGCGGTCAGGATGTGTGTTAGAATAATTTATCTCAAGCATAGCGACGTAAAATGCTGGTATTTGAAGCAAAACTTGAGGGAGAAAAACAACAGTATGAGCGGCTCGATGAAGCCATTCGTACTGCACGTTTTATCCGCAATTCTTGCATTAGATACTGGATGGACAACCCGAAGATTGGACGGTATGAACTGAGCGCTTATTGTGCGGTTCTTGCCAAGGAATTCCCCTGGGCAAGTAAGCTCAACTCGATGGCTCGTCAAGCTTCTGCTGAAAGAGCATGGTCGGCTATCGCTCGGTTTTATGACAACTGTAAGAAGAAAGCAGCGAAGAAGCGGTGCGACCTCGCGGCTTCGCAAGCCGCTAGAGGAAGCGCACCAAGAGAAGGTTTTCCACGCTTCAAGAAGCATCAAACACATGGTTCTGTTGAATATAAAACCTGCGGGTGGAAGCTTTCGGAAGATAGAAGAACCATTACTTTCACCGATGGGTTTAAAGCCGGAAGTTTCAAGTTGTGGGGAACCCGTGACTTGCATTTTTATCAGTTGAAACAGATTAAGCGTGTCCGGGTTGTCCGTCGTGCTAATGGGTACTATGTTCAGTTTTGTCTTAATGTTGAGCGGATTGAGAAACGAGAGCCAACAGGTAAAACCATTGGGTTGGATGTTGGGTTGACCCAGTTCTACACCGATTCCAACGGACAAACGGTTGATAACCCTCGTTACTTGAGAAAGTCCGAAAAGTCTCTCAAGCGACTTCAACGTAAACTTTCTCGTACCAAAAAAGCCTCGAAAAATAGAGCTAAGGCTCAAAATCGCTTGGGTAGAAAGTACCTCAAGGTAAGTAGGCAGCGTAAAGATTTTGCCGTGAAGTTGGCAAGATGCGTCATCCAGTCTAACGACTTGGTTGTCTATGAGGACTTGCAGGTGCAAAATCTGGTGAAAAACAGAAAACTCTCCAAGTCGATTTCTGATGCGGCTTGGTCTAATTTCCGCAGTTGGTTAGAGTATTTCGGTAAAGTGTTCGGGGTGGCAACGGTATCGGTTCCTCCTCACTACACCAGTGCCAACTGCTCTAACTGTGGGGAAGAAGTCAAAAAGTCGTTGAGTACGAGAACTCATAGATGTCATAATTGTGGGTTTGTACTTGATAGAGACTGGAATGCAGCTATCAACATACTTGAATTAGGACTCCGTACCGTGGGACACACGGGAACGTTAAACGCCTCTGGAGAGACTGACCAATACTTGAGTGTGGAAACTCCTTCAAGCAAGTCAACTCGTGGAAAGAGGAAACCCTTGCAGTGATGTTTTGGAATCCCCTACTATATTCGGTACTCCGAATTAGTGGTGGGAGGATGTCAATTAAGATTCCAAAAATATTGTAACTTAATCTGAATATTATTTTGCGGTGTGGCAACCACAACGAAAGTATCCCCAAACTTAGGGGGGCCGGCCAGAATGGTGGGGTTGCGAGAAAAGCCAAAGCCTTCGGTGGGAATACCCAAACTGTTCACGTTCAGGGTACGATCACTATTGGCATCGTGAAAAACAGCAACAGCATAATTTCCCGGAATCAAATTTTCAAAGGTAATTTTCGGGCTATCTTTCCCAAGCTGAACACATTCGCTTTGCAAAGCATTCTCTTTACTATCAGGAAAGCCTTGATCACTGGAAAATAAACTCAGACAAACTTGACCTGTTTGATTTTTTAAACCATTCAGTTCGACAGTCAAATTATTTTTAGAAGTCGCTTCTACACTCGATAAAATCAAAAAATTTCCGAGAGTCGCAAGCCCAACAATACTAGCTGAAAGTCGTTTTTTCATTCTGACCTTTTTCAGGATAAATATTCAAACACCATTCTTGATCTTCAGATACAGAGAAGCCTAAGCAAAATCAGGTGATTCAGCCAGAAATATTACTAACAGACCAAGCTATCTCACCCGCCCGATGGCAGGTTCACAAAATAATTTACATTCTGTCTGGCACTTTGTCAAGATTTGTTAAGGCAAATCTAAAATTTTTATTAACTATATAATAGCACAGGAAGTATTAGCTCTTTGTTTCCCAGTAGGGGCCTATTCCACAACAAAAAAATCTAGGGCGCATTTTGCACCCTAGACGGTTGATTTTAACAAACCTTTCAAAACCCAAAATGTTTGAAACAGGTTTAAAATTAGTAATGTTCTTCTGCTTCTGAAGACTGTTCTTGATGACTAAATGAACCCGGTAAAGCTCGTTCTAAACTCATCCGTTGGTGAGCGCTATGTAGAAAATAACCATTTAACATTGCGGCGGCTAACAATTGCCCTAAACTTTCACGACTGGTGGTAATAGAGACATCAAAATGTTGGGGGGGTAAGTGACCTAATACACCGTTGAGATGAGACTCCATTAATTGACGAACTTCGGGATTCGGTTTAGAGAGTTGAGTGATTGATTCGGGGTCAAGAGATTGAATATACTCATACAGGACATTTTGACGGCTAGACTCATCGTTTAACCAACTGGTTGTTGAGTTGGACTGATTGTTTCTATTGTTATCTGCTGGGTTCATCTTATTCTCCTCTATGACTTTCTCTAAACTTTCTATCTATTTGCTAGTGTAGGAAAAGGAAAGCGAGAAGTTAGTGAGAACAACCGAACAATCCATTTCGGATTTTACAGCCTGTAGGGTTTTCCGAAAAAGAGGTCGGGAAAACCCCACTTCAGGATTCATTTTTGAACACATAAATATCTTCGACTTGTCCCAGTGCAAATTTAATCGAGTCGGGAATATTGCGGCTAGACTGGGTGATAAAGATGATGAAGCCGATGAGTGCTAACCCGGCATCAAAAAGATACATATTCGAGTAGCCAACTTGTTCTGCAATCCAACCAAATAAAGGCCCGGCGATCGCAATTCCGATATCAAATCCCCCAATACAAAGAGAGAAAAATCGACCGCGTTCATCGGGGGAACAACGGTCTGTCACTAAGGTGATAATAGTCGGAATGAGAATTCCGGCGCCCGCCCCTTCTAAAGCGGCAGCAAGGAGAATTTCGGGGTTGTTATTCGCCGTTCCTAAAATCAACATAGAAACGAAATAAAACATCAAAGCAATGGTAATAAAGATACCTCGGCCGTATCGATCTGAGGCTCGACCCGCAAATAAACGAGCGCTGAAACTGGCGATCGCTGCGGTAGAATAAAATAATCCGGCATTTAATTCTAAGTTAGATTCGGCAATGTAGAGCGGTAAAAAAGTCACTAAACTGCCAAAAATCAGACCGACTGTTCCCATCACCAAAGCGGGAGTTCTCAGGGCTGGACTGCCTAATAATTGTAAGTAGCGAAAGAATTGATTCAAGCGAACCCTGGGCGTTAAGGATGTGGGTTTGAGGGGGTGTGGAGAGGCTTGAGGGCGAATGGGTTCCCAAACTTGAGAAATCCCGAGTCCGGCGAGGAGTCCAAAGGTTGCACTCGATAAAAACAGGAAGTTGTACCCAGCCCAAGCCTGTACAAAACCGCCAAACGCGGGGCCTATCGCCATACCGACAGGCGTGACGAGACTCATATAACCAATCACCTCGCCTCGGCGGTCAATGGGGGCAATATCGGCAACTAAGGCACTATAACCAATGGTAAAAGCGGCAATAGCAATCCCGTGAAAAGCCCGAATGACGGCCATTGATGAAATTGAGGTGACAAACAAATAGCCCAAGGGGGCCAGCATGACAACCGTTGTCCCAATCAGTAAAACAAGTTTACGGCCTTTCGTGTCGGCAAGGGGGCCGAGTCCAAACCGGGAGGGTAAAAGTCCGATGGCAAAAGCCCCCATGACTAAACCCACTTGTCGGTTAGTGCCACCGAGCGCTTGAATGTATAGAGGTAAGGTGGGAAGTAGACTGGTGGTGCTTGACCAAAAACACAAACCTGCGATAAACAGAATCAACAGGCTGTGGCGTCGTTTAGGGTCGAGAGTGAAAAAAACGTTCAAAATATCGATTCCTCGAAATGCTCAACTGAATTTCAGACCAAGCGGTAGGTTTGATGAAGATATCGGACTATCTCTCTATTGTGTAACAATTTATAAAAAATTGGAAGTGAAAACAATATCAAATATTTTTGAGGGTTTGAGCGACTTTGAACTGAAAAATCGGACAAAATTTCAAAGGTTTGAAATGGACAAATAGAGGAGTCACCGAGTCAGGAGTCAGGAGTCAGGAGGAAATAAAGAAGAAGAAAGAGGAGGATTATGAGAAAGTTTTTTATCACTAATTATCCGGACATGATATCATTTCATATAAAGATGGTATATTAGCTCATTTTTAAGTGTTTTAAGCGTGAATATTTTCACGCTTTCATTCAACGTTTCAATCGGATTTGCGCTTTATTTTTTCTGCAAACTTTGATTGATATCAATCAAAACCGTATCGACATTTTGACCGTCAACATACTTCATAATGCCTAGCCAAAATGTTCCAGTGCCAACATTTGCAGGCATCAGATCCGAACCATCAAAGCGAATTAAATCAGCATTTAATAAAATCTCAGCTTGTTGGCGACTGACGGGATCGGGATAAAGGTCTAAACTCACCCCTTTGTGCGGGGAAATATAACCCCCCATTTGCGCTGAAATTTCGTGAGGTTTTACCGATGCTAAATATTGCATTAACTGACGAGCTGCGGGCGTATCATTGAACATAGCGACGACATCGCCACCGACTAAGATCGGCAAGCCAAATTCTTCATTAATCGGCGGTAAGGGAAAAATAGCGACATTTTCACCCAGTACGACACCTTCAGGGAAAAAACTGCTGATAAAACTGGCTTGACGGTGCAGATAACATTCTGGGGGCTCAGTAAATAAGCCATTGGGAGATAAACCAAAGGGAATGGTAACAACACCAACAGTACCGCCAACAACATATTTAGGATTGAGGGCGATTTGACCAAATTTTTCAAAGGCTTCTTTAATGGGGGGAGAATTAAAGGGGATTTTGTTTTGAACCCACTGATCATAAACTTCAGGCCCAGAGGTTCGCAAGAGAATATCTTCAATCCAATCCGTACCCACCCATCCGGTCGCATCGCCGCTTTCCATTCCCAAACACCAAGGAACGCCGCCATCAGCGACAATTTGATCGGAAAGATCTTCTAATTCGTCCCAGGTTTTGGGAATTTGGTATCCGGCTGATTGAAAGGCTTTGGGATTGTACCACACCAAACTTTTAACCGAGGCCCTATACCAAATTCCGTAGATTTTGCCATTGACGGTTCCTAAAGTCAACCAGTCCGGAGAAAAGGCTTGAGTGAGAGTTTCTCTATCGATCACCGTTTCGAGGGGAACAAGCAAACCTTTTCGAGCAAATTCTGCCATCAAACCGGGTTGGGGAAACATGGCAATATCGGGTGGATTTCCCGCGTCAACCCGCACGGGAAGCAAGGTACTGAAAGCTTCTGTTCCTTGATAAATCACCTCGATTCCGGTTTCTTTGACAAAAGGGGTGAGTGCGGCTTCTAGCTTTTCCTGCTGCGCCCCAGTCATCGCCCCTAAAATCGTCACGCTTCCTTTGGAGGGGGGTTCGCGAGGGGTGGAAATATTTGGATTTTCCGTTGTTTGCGGAGTACAGGCTACCGTCAATACCGATAAACTCAGGAGTAAGCCTGTATAGCTCAAAAGGCTACGATACCGACGGCAAGAATAGCAAATTTTGTCAACTTGAATAATCACTCTCTTGGTTTGAGCTTCCCACATCTTGTTCTCCTCCTGACTAGACTTTAGCGATTTGAAAAATAAAGAGCAACACAGCCAGAGTTTTACCACTAACCTGTTCTCTTAAGTTACAGTCCTTATTCAACTTGAACTGTAGGGGAAAAACAGGAAAAACATGAGTTTAAGACTTTTTTCGGCTTTTTCCTGCAATTCTTGCTCCCATAGACTTGATTGGACAGAATTATCTGTTATATAGTTTGTATAGGTAAAGACTAAGCTAATTTCTAGGCATCGATAGAGGAGTAATCGGTCATGCACGCCTCATTCGTTAGTTTTTGAGACCGCATCCATTTCTAAAAATGCCACAAATTTTCTGAAAAAAAACACCGCTCCTGAAGCGAGAGCGGTGCATAGGGGGTGTTATGGGTGTTACGGCTACCAGAGTAGCAGAGCTAAACCCGGTCTGAGACTCGAGGTTGTGCTAGTTGAGAAATTGTCACAATATTTCTAGATTGCAGTGGTCAAGACTGAAATTTGGGCAAAAAAACACCGCTCCTGAAGTGAGAGCGGTACATAGGGGGTGTTATGGGTGTTACGACTCTTAAGATAACAAACCCTCTAGGCTTTTCTCTTGACTGTTGTGCAGGTCATAAAATTGTCACAATTGCGAATCGCAGATGTTATAATCTCTCAGACTCAAGGGGTGGCAAAATGAAGTATCTGACATCAGATCATACTTGCTATGGATTTTAGCCTTTTTGATTTGTTCTGGGTTTTTCTAGTGATTAGCTCTTTGCAACCCGTGATTCAGAAACGTTCGATTGAGTCGCGTCGGATCAAAGCGATTCGAGAATTAGAACAGAAGCGTAAAAGTCGCGTGATTTTGCTGATTCATCGCCAAGAGTCTATCAGTTTGTTTGGGATTCCGCTATCGCGCTATATTAGTATCGAGGACTCTGAACAAGTTCTCCGGGCTATTCGCCTCACTCCCCCTGATGTTCCGATTGATTTGATTCTGCATACTCCAGGCGGTTTGGTTTTAGCCACTGAACAGATTGCTCACGCTTTAATTCGCCATCAAGCTAAAGTAACGGTGTTTGTGCCTCACTATGCCATGAGTGGGGGAACGATGTTGGCCCTGGCCTCTGATGAAATTGTCATGGATGAGAACGCAGTTTTAGGCCCGGTTGATCCGCAGTTAGGAAATTTTCCGGCTGCTAGTATCTTAAAAGTTCTTGAAGATAAACCGATTAGCGAAATTGATGATCAAACGCTGATTATGGCTGATATTTCTCGCAAAGCAATTCGCCAAGTGCAAAAGTTTGTTAGAACTCTGCTCGAAGATAACATCCCTGAACAAAAAATTGACCCCAGCCGCATTGATGGGGTGATTGATGCCCTAACCACAGGTCGGATTACTCACGATTGTCCGATTATGGTAGAAGATGCGGAAAAACTGGGATTACCTGTAACTCCAGGATTGCCAAAATCAATTTATTATCTGATGGATTTGTATCCTCAGCCGCGAGGCAACCGTCCGACTGTACAATACATTCCCATGCCTTACAAACCTCCGGCTTTGCCATCTGGGGCTGACAAGTCCGATAGACGCTAGTTTTTACCGACGAACACTTGAGATCAACCGTTACCGACAGGCTAAATTATGTTAGACTCCCAACTTTCTCGACCTTATCCGACCACTCGCCAAGCCGATCAAATTGATGATTATCACGGGATCAAAGTGGCTGATCCTTATCGTTGGTTAGAAGATCCGAACTCGGAAGAAACCAAAGCCTGGGTTCAAGCCCAAAATCAGGTGACATTTGGCTATCTGCAAGACATTCCAGCCCGAGAACAACTGAAACAACGCTTGACTCAACTTTGGGATTTCGCCAAATATAGCACGCCTTTTAAGCAGGGTAATCGCTATTTTTACTTCAAAAATGACGGTTTGCAAAATCAAAGTGTTTTGTATGTTTTGGATAATTTAGACGATCAGCCGGAGGTTCTGATCGATCCCAATACTTTGTCTGAAGATGGTACCGTTGCCTTGTCAGGAATTGCTCTGAGTGAAGATGGAAATTTAATGGCTTATGGGCTTTCTACCTCGGGTTCCGACTGGCAAGACTGGAAAGTTCGAGATATTAATACCAAACAAGATCTTGATGATCATTTAAAGTGGATTAAGTTCTCAGGAGCGTCTTGGACTCACGACCACAAAGGCTTTTTTTATAGTCGCTACAACGAACCTAACGAAAACACGAAACTCGAAGATGCTAACTATTATCAAAAATTATTTTATCATCGTTTGGGTACGCCGCAATCCGAGGATATTTTAATTTACGAACGTCCCGATCAAAAAGAATGGGGCTTTAGTGGTTCGGTGACAGAAGATGGCAAATATTTGATCATTTCCGTTTGGCGAGGATCTGAACCCAAAAATCTGATTTTCTACAAAGATTTAACTCAACCGGATGCGCCCGTTGTTGAACTGATTAGCGAATTTGAAGCGGAATATGGTTTTATTGATTATCAAGATCATCAGTTTTGGTTACAAACGGATCTAGACGCACCCAAAGGGAAAGTGATTTCCTTTGATATTAACAGCAAAACTCCAACTGAAATTATCCCCGAAATCGAGGATACGCTGCAAGGAATTAATGTTCTCAATCATCAGTTTATCGCCTTTTATCTCAAAGATGCTCACACTCAAATTAAAATCTTAAATCTTGATGGATCTTTTGTGCGAGAGGTGGAGTTACCGGGTATTGGTTCTGCGGGCGGATTTGGCGGCAAACGTCACGAGACAGAAACCTTTTATGCTTATACCAGTTTTACGACTCCGACGACCATTTACCGCTATGATATGGTAACAGGAGAAAGCCGTCTGTATCGTCAGCCAGAAGTTGATTTTAACCCGGAAAATTACGAAACCCAACAGATTTTTTATCAGAGTAAAGACGGAACTCAAGTTCCGATGTTTATTACTCACAAAAAAGGTTTATCGCTTGATGGAAATAATCCGACTATTTTGTATGGATATGGTGGGTTTAGTGCTTCCTTAACACCGAATTTTTCGATTAGTCGAATGGCTTGGTTAGAAATGGGTGGGGTTTATGCGATTCCCAATTTACGAGGTGGGGGTGAATATGGGGAAGAATGGCATCAAGCAGGTACAAAAAACAAGAAGCAAAATGTCTTTGATGATTTCATTGCGGCGGCGGAATGGCTGATTAACAACAAATACACTTGTTCGCAAAAATTAGCGATTTCGGGTGGAAGTAATGGCGGTTTATTGGTGGGGGCTTGTATGACTCAACGCCCTGATTTGTTTGGGGCGGCGTTACCCGCAGTCGGGGTGATGGATATGTTGCGTTTTCATAAGTTTACAATCGGTTGGGCTTGGTGTTCTGAATATGGTTCACCGGATAATTTTGAAGATTTTAACGCGATTTACGCCTATTCTCCCTTGCATAATTTGAAACCGGAAACGGCTTATCCTGCGACTTTAATTTCTACTGCTGATCACGATGATCGAGTGGTTCCGGCTCATAGTTTTAAGTTTGCTGCGGCATTACAAGCGGCTCATGTGGGGGAAAATCCGGTGTTAATTCGGATAGAAACGAAAGCCGGACATGGGGCGGGTAAACCGACGGCAAAAATTATCGAAGAATTAGCCGATGAGTTTGGATTTTTGGTGAAGGTATTTGAAATGAATCCGAGTTTTAATCTGTAGAAAATTAACGGATTGGCAGCGGCTTGAGCCGCTCTTTAACTGAAAATCTGGTGATTATAATAAGATTTCTAATGATCAATAGACCTGAACAGTTGCTTTCTAAAATTTATGTTAAGAAAAAGTCAGGATCGGGGGCGATCGTATTGTAAAATGAAGAGTGAAGACCACGCCACACACGACACCGAAAAATGACCCAAAGCCATCCAGAAGCGCTAACCATTCAGGAACGAACCGGACTCAAACAGAAGCACTTTGCCGACTTGATCCGAGCCGCACAAATCATTTTTGATCCCAGTGGCGGAATTACGGGTCGGGTGGTGAATGCAGATTGGCAAGAATTCGGTATTCCTGTTGAAGTTGAGGAAAATCTTAAAATTTTAGGAGAGAAATATCGTTATGCTTCTCCTCATTTACCCATAGAAGAAGTTTGGGAACAACTTATCCCAGAAACTCGGAGTTGGTTTATTGAAAATAAAGATGAATTGTGGCTGTTGGAAGAAGCTTTTCCGGCTCTTGACGAAGACTAAAAATTAGCGTAAATTGCTCTGTGCGATCGCCCATTGCGGTCAATTCATTCAAACTGTATACAGTCTAACCAATCCCAGACAACCCATTGGGTCGTCTCTATTTTAGAGTCCATTATGAAGCTGATTATGAAGCATTTAAAAATCTTGCTGAGAAGGTAGAATTAACCTTGACTTTTCGTTGAAAATGTATTATCAATGTAATATAATGAAGATAGTCGTTCTATGCTGAACTGAGGCAAGTTAAACAGTGAGCAATTTCTCACAGAAAGTCAACCCGAAACCTAATCTTCTCTATCAACGACTAGAGGAGGCTCTCCAACAGGGGAATGAAGTGCAGGTCGTGTCATCCTGTGGCAGATTTTTTGGAATTCCATCTGCTCTGGATGATGAATTTTTGGAACTCGTTAATCTGTATATTCCCACTGAGGAAGAAGGTTGGGAAGATGAGCCATACGAACGCACAGTTTGGTTGATTAAAATTTCTGAGATTGTTGCAGTTGCTTATCCAATTCAATCGCTATCAAAAGCTCAATTAGAATCCTTGATTAATCCCAGTCAAACCGTCTTTGAATCCGAAGATTAATCAATCAACTCAACGAGGTGGTTTTCCCCTGAATTCAAAAACAATAACCCTTGATTGTCCTCTGGGATTCCCTGAATTCCAATTCATCACATAAACTGACTTCTAGGGATTTCCACCTCGGCTATTGTCCTCCCAATATTCTATCTTTCTAAACAGAACTCAAATCTTGAAACTGACAGGATAAAAAGCTATCTAGCAAGCGAGACGTTTGCACTCAGTTTTGGATTAATCTTAATATAGACTTTATTTTAAACTCAAAATGAATTCCCATCGTTTGGTCAAAGTTAGTAAATATTTGAGCAAACACTTACGACATCAACCCGAACGTTTAGGATTGAAATTAGCGCCAGGAGGTTGGGTTAATATTAATGAACTTTTAGCCGCTTGTCAACAGCATCAATTTCCCATTACTCGCGCAGAACTCGAAGAAGTTGTCATCAAAAACGATAAGCAAAGATTTTCCTTTGATCAAACAAAAACTCAGATTCGAGCCAATCAAGGTCATAGTATTGATGTAGATTTGCAGTTAGAACCCCAAATTCCGCCCGATATTCTCTATCACGGAACAGGTGAGGGAACTGTTGAGGCTATTTTGCAATTGGGGTTGCTGAAAATGTCTCGCCATCATGTTCATTTATCAACCGATATCGCCACAGCAAAAGCAGTCGGAATGCGAAAGGGTCATCCCGTTATTTTTCAAGTGAATACGGTTAAAATGTATCAGGATGGTTACACATTTTATTGTTCTGATAATGGAGTTTGGTTAGTTGAACAGGTTCCGCCGGAATACTTAACTCGCCTTAATTTAGACTCAAAAAAATGAATATTAACAACTCTGATTATTGTCTAGTGATTGACTTGGAAGCCACCTGTTGCGATCGCCAAACGATTCCTCGTAATCAGATGGAAATTATCGAAATAGGGGCGGTAATAGTTGAGACCCAAAACCTCACTTCCGTTCGGGAATTTCAGACCTTTGTTAAACCCGTTCGTCATCCAATTTTAACATATTTTTGCCATCAATTAACCTCTATTACTCAAGCCCAAGTTGATCAGGCTCCCAGCTATTCTGAAGCGATTGAAAATCTCAAAACTTGGTTGTCTGAATATTCAGATTTTCGTTTTATTTGGGGGTCTTGGGGAGAATATGATCGCCGACAATTTGAACAAGATAGTCAGTTTCATCACTTGTTTTTTCCGATAGATTATCCTTATATTAATCTCAAAAAAATGTTTAGCAAGAGTCAAAACTTAAAAGGACGTTATGGTATGGCTGAAGCTTTAAAAATGGCAGGGATTACCCTAGAAGGAACTCATCATAGAGGGATTGATGATACTCGTAATATTGTGAAATTAATGCCTTATATTTTAGGCGTTAAAAAGTTACAGAATTAAGTCTTATATTAAGGAGTTAAAGGTTAACGATGAAAATTAATCATTTTGATAATCCTCAGTTATTTTATCAACAAGCTAAAAACTATTTACTGCGGTATGAAGCCGAACATAACTTACTCTTAGGAATTAGTCAAACCTTAATTCATTCACCGGAAAGATATGGGAGTGAACCCTATTTAGCTACAGTAGAAGAAGAAGGTAAAATTCTAGCGGTTGCGATGAGAACTCCTCCTTATAATTTCCTGCTTTCAAAAGTCGAAAATATTGCCGCAATTGAAATAATTGCTCAAGATTTATATCAAGATAAAATCTCCTTACCGGGAGTTAGCGGTTTAACGACTGAAACCGAAATTTTTACTCGAAAATGGCACAATTTAACCCGTCAGCCTTATGAAATAGAAATGCACTTGAGAATTCATCAACTCAAACAGGTTGAACCCATCCCAAAGGTTAGCGGTTTTCTGCGTTTAGCAACAGAAAATGATCGCGCTTTACTCTTAAATTGGTATGAGCAATTTATTCAAGAAGCGGCACCCTCCGAACCCGCAAATATAGAACAAATGGTTGATTATAATTTATCTCAAAATAATATTTATCTTTGGGAAAATGAAGTTCCGGTTTCTCTGGCTTCAGCCAGTAAAGCCACCCAAAATTCAAGCCGAATCGGGCCTGTTTATACGCCTCCAGAGTACCGAAAAAAAGGTTACGCAACCGCTTGTGTTAGTAGTCTCAGCCAGCTACTACTGGATCGGGGCGATCGGGCTTGTTATCTTTATACAGATTTAGCAAATCCCACCTCGAATCGTATTTATAAAAACATTGGATATCAACCTGTTTGCGATTGGAATATTTATCAATTTGAAAAATCTAGCTTTCAGTCTCTATGATTTTTCTTCCAATCCACTCAGCGATTGGGGGAACAACTGCGTTGCCAAGGAGTCTCCCTCTGCGACCGTCCATCCTGGAGGAAATCCCATTAGTTGTTCCAATTCTGTCCACGTCAAGTTTCTCGCCACAGAGTATTGGTCGGTCTGAATGGCCTCCTTGATGTCTTCCAGTTTGGGCGCGTAACGTGGGGCAGATGCTTTTTGCCAGGGTATACCCGAAGCCTCCGCGACGTTGTACCACAAGCGGAGTGTCTGTGAGAGAGCTTTCACGAAGACGGGATCTAGTTTTCGACCTGCTCTGTTTTCTCTGCGAAGAATCCCTAGACAATTCGCTGCTGTTAGTAAAGATTCGATAGGCACGATTGGACTTAAAACTTGCGATAAAGAATACTCTGTCTCTATTGTGGGGTAAGCCCGTATCAAGAGCGTTACACGAAAACCATCCCCCCAAATACCCGCTCTCTTCAAGCGTGTCGATAACTGCCTCAAGAGCGGTACCTTTTTCTGCTGAGAGGAGACCTGGCACATTTTCCAACACCAACCACGATGGGTGAACTTCTGTAACAAGCTCCATAAATCGATAGAACAATCCACTTCTTTCCCCTTTAAGCCCTGGTCTTTGGGTGTTGGCGGTACTGAGGTCTTGGCAGGGCCATCCTGCACACCATAAATCAGCTTGAGGGATAGTTGTTGAATTGAGGTCATTGATATCTTTGTGAAGAGGGACGTCAGGCCAATGTCGCTTGAGAATTTGCTGACAATGGTCGTCAATTTCGCACTGGAACACAACTTTCATCCCAGCTCTTTCAAAGCCAAGATCGAAACCTCCTATTCCTGCAAAAAAAGACGCAACTTTGATCATATTACAGCCAGCAAACTTTAGGTTTTGTAATGCTGCGCTTATAGACGATTTTCGTCTACAGAACAACCTTTACTTAGGATAGCATCAATGTCTAGCATATCAGGTGCTTACATGAAGCGGGGAAATATTAGTGGTTTAAGAATTAAGGAGGCTCGTGAAAGGCTTGGATGGGATCAGGCGGATTTATCTGCTGCTCTGAACGTGGACTTTCAGATCAAGCTTGACCAATCCGATATTTCTGAAATCGAGCGACTGAAGCGAGGAGTCAAAGATTTTGAACTAGATGCAATAGCTCGACTTCTTGGGGTCAGTCCTGTGTGGCTCCTAAGAGGGGAGGAGAAAGATTCAAGTGACCCATGAGAAATCAGACGAGCAACTTTCTTCCGATGAACAGTTTTTATCAGTAAACGAAACACCAGCTCGTGATCAATGGATAGAGGAAGTAAGCCAAAACTTCGTTAGTCGAAGTAAGGCAAACCGAAAGTATTATCAATTAATCCTTGAAACTTTGTGGCCGCTCGGTCATAATCATCTTCCAGGTCCTATTGTTTCTATGACTACTTTGCGCCAGGTAATTAATAACTACAGAGGACAACCATATAATGACCCTGCGCGACGTATTAGAGAACTTCAAGGAGAGGAAGGTATTGTAGGAATTGTTCGTTTAGGGAGTGGTAAACAGACAAAATATCAACTTGTTCACACAAAAGTTGAAAAAAAGCGCGATCCCAGAACTGGATTAAGCTCTAAAGACTGGGCTAAAGTTATAGCTAAGTATAATAGTCAGTGTGCTGTTTGTGGAAGGCGAGACACAGAGATAAGACTTGACCAAGATCACAAGATACCCAGACTACGAGGAGGTAGTGATGACTTTAGCAATTGGCAGCCACTTTGTAAAGAGTGCAATAACTTTAAGAGTACAGCTTGTCGAGGTTGTGAACTTGATTGCAGGCAATGTCCATGGGCTTTTCCTGAAAAGTATGCTCCCATTAAATTATCACCTTTAAATATTGAAAGAGTAAGATCTCTATCCCGTCAAAAAGGAGAAAGCCCCACTGAACTGCTAAATGCTATCCTAGAGAAATACTTTCAAGATCGCAGTGAATAAGATAGTTTGAAATATTTAATTCTTACGATCTTAAGTTACCGTTTATATTAATTTTTATGAGTTAAAAATAATTTTATGAATGATATCTACAAACTCATCAATCAACTGTCCGAGTCGGAAAATCAGTTAAGTTCAACTCAGTTTATCGCGCCTTGTGTTCGGGGTGGAAAGGTAAAAACCCGAATTTTAGGCTTGGTTTATACTTTTGCTCCTCAACCGAAAAATTTTCAAGGATGGGGAATTTTTAAACCCATTAATCAAAAAAAGCCCAAGTCTTAGAAGAAGCAATATTACCAGAAATTGCTGAATATTTGCAGCAGTTTAAATCTTGTCGTTTGCGTCTGGCTTACCAACTTCGATCTAAAACTTGGTTGGCTTATCCGATTAATGAAGCGGATTTTAAACAACGTTTCGGAAGGGTTAAACCTGTCGCTGTTCATTTAGTTACAGAAGGCGTTTCTTTTCAACAAATTACTGTCCGTTGGGATGGGAGTAATTTTTGGTTTGAAGAACTGGATCGCCGGGATGATTTAATCAGTGTTGAACACCTACAAACGGCTTTAAAAGAACTCGTTGAACCCCAAGCTTTACGGTTTGCGGGACTGACTCCAGAAATGCGAATCGTTTATGATTTGGTGATTCAACAAACTGATGAATTTTCTCAACAATATCGGGATGAACGACGGTTAAAAAAAGCTTTAAAACAGGGAGGAGGTGAACTGCAAACGTTTGAAGATCGGGGCGACTATTGGACTGTTGAATGGACAACTTCTCAGGGCGAATTTCATAGCAGCGCTATTTCAAAATCGGATTTAACTGTATGGGGGGCGGGAATTTGTTTAAGTGGATACGATCGCAACTTCGATCTTCAGTCCTTAGTCGGTGTTGTGGAAGGACGAGACAATGAATAGAGACATTAAAATTGGCGGACAATGTGTTAAGTTAAATTCCGACTTAGTTAGACCGAAAAGAGGTTTAAGGTAGTGGTATCTTCTGGGCAACTGATGAACAGACGGAAGCTGAATAGTCTCCAGTTGCCCGAGAGTTTTATTGGTTTATTGTCAAGTTACTGGCTGAAGGATTAACATGGCGATCGCAACAACTGCAAAATAAAATTGACTTGAGTATAAAGCTTTGCAAAACATACTAACTTTATTTTATAATATTTCTTAGAGACTGACAACCTTGAGATTAATAATTGGGGTGTAAGCTAGACTGAGTGTGGAAATTAAAAATCAGTCGGAGGTTATTCATAAAGTAACCTGAACTTGCATTTGCCACTTAATCTTTCTGAAGCCCTCTCACTAAAATGTTGAAACCTTTTAAAATATTACGCTATTTTATTCTAGCTGTAGTCACCTTTACGTTAGTAAGCTGTTTAAATACAGGGATTGATTCTGGTTCCCCAAGCGAAGTTAATCATTCTTCCGCTTTTAAAGTTGCCATTTTATTATCGGGTTCTAAAGCCGATGGAAATTGGAACCAGGGCTGTTATGAAGGACTGCTAAAAATCGAAGAAAAATATAACGCTAAAGTTGCCTATTCTGAATATGTGAATGGCAATGAAGGGGAAGAATTTCTCAGACAATATGCTGAACAAGACTATGATTTTATCATCGCGGCTGGAGGTGGATATCTCAGCGCTATTGAAACCGTAGCCGTTGAATTTCCTCGCGCTAAATTTGCTGTAATTGCTACCTACCCAGGGAATAATAAAAACTTAGGTGCGATCTCTTTTAGAGCCGGAGAAGTGGGTTATTTATCAGGTGTAATTGCGGCGATGAAAACCCAAACGAATAAAATCGCTTATGTGGCAGGTGCAGACTATCAAATGCCTGTAGAAGCTGCCACCCTTTATCAGCGAGGCGCTCAAGCAATCAATCCAAATATTGAAGTTTATATCGAATATTTGCAAACTTGGACAGATGGAGAAAAAGCAATAAATGTCACTCAAAATTTAGTCAAAAAAGGGGTTGATGTTTTTACGATTAATGCAGATGAAGCTGGAGTTGCCGCGATAGAAGTTCTCAAACAAAATCCAGAAGTTTATATGATTGGTTGGATAAAAGATATGTATGAACTTGCTCCTGATCGGATGATTACCAGTGTTCTGCATGATTTTCCCGCTCTATTACTGAAAGCCAGTGGTTTAGTGCAGGAAGGACGTTGGCAAGGAACACTCTACAAATTTGGACTCAAAGAGGGAATTTACGAGTTTGCACCCTTCCGAGACTTGCTTACAGAACAACAAAAACAGACCTTTAGCCAAATTCGAGAACAAGTCGTCAATGGTGAGATTGATATCACACCTTAAAAACTTAGGATAAGCTAGAAATATTAATCAAAAGACGCTCGCTTGGGGCTATTTTCGAGTTCCCTGGCTGACCCCTAAGTGACCCGAAACGATGACTTATGAACAAACTTGACCTCCCAAGATACCTGAAAGTCAAACGATCCGAGCAATCTTCTATTGCCCAGCAACTCCGTTTTAGCATTATCTTTTTGATAGTTTCTAGCCTATTAACGACAGGGAGTATTCTGATTTACTCCAGTTCACAAACTCAGCTTAAACAATCTCAAATTTTGCAACAAGAGCGATCAAAAATAGCTGCAAATAGGATTGAAAGTTACATCAATGATTTACAGGGAAAACTGCTTTTTCTTTCCCGTGTACGAGGTTTTACAGAACTTTCTCCCGCTTCTCAAAAAAAATTGCTTGAAGGCTTAAGTCGTTATAATGATGCCTATGAAATGATGGCAATTCTCAACTCAAAAGGCGATCCGGTTGCTGTTTATTCTCCTTATACAGAAGTGAAGCTTGGGAATTTTCAAGAGACTCCCCTATTTATCAACTCATTTAAACAGCAAGAAAACTATGTAGATTTAGTGAAAATTTATCCAGAAACACAAGCCCTGATCACGACTTTAGCGGTTCCCATCCGCAACTCATTAGATCAAGTTGATGGTGTATTGCTGGCTAAAATTAATCTCAAGTTTTTAGATTTTGTTGTCTCCCAAACTGAAGTGGGAAAAACAGGCTATGCTTATATCCTGGATCATCGGGATGTTTTGATTGCTAAAAATCATCGTATTACCCAAATCAATAGATTAGACAGTATTTCAGAGCGAAATTTTCTTGAAAAATTAAATGAAAATCAAGACAATTCTTTAATCACCTATCAAGGTTTAACTGGACAAGAAGTTTTAGGGGCGATCTCACCCGTTAAGAATACTTACTGGAATGTTATCGTTGAACTGCCCATCAAGGAAGCCTATGCACCTGTGCGTCGCTTAATTCTTAGCATGATTGGATTGTTAGTGCTGTCGATTTTGAGTGCAGTTTGGGTAAGCATTTTTCTCTCACAACGGTTAGTTTATCCTCTGAAGATTCTCACTCAAGCTGCGGCTAATATTCGTCAGGGAAATCTTCAGGAAAGGGTGAATATTAACCTCAGCAATGAACTCGGAATTTTAGCACAAGCCTTTAACCAAATGGCGCAACAATTACAAGAGTCTTTTCAAGCATTAGCTCAAAGCAATCAAGAATTAGAAATCAGAGTTGAAGAACGAACAGGAGAGTTAGCCCAAGCTAAAGAAAAAGCCGAAGTTGCAAACCTTGCTAAAAGTGAATTCCTCTCAAATATGAGCCATGAACTGCGAACACCCCTGAATGGAATTTTAGGTTATGCTCAAATTTTACAACGCGATCGCACAGTCACTTCCCGTCAACTTGAAGGCGTAAATGTTATTCTAAAAAGTGGCAATCACCTTTTGACTTTAATTAATGATATTCTAGATTTCTCAAAAATTGAAGCCAGAAAATTAGAACTCTATACCAGCAATATTAATCTGGCGAGTACAATTGATAGTGTGGTTGCGATTATTCAGATGCGTGCTGTTGAAAAAGATATTATCTTTCATTACAAAGCCGATCCTCATTTACCTCAAGGTATTCTCGCCGATGAAAAACGCCTCAGACAAATTTTGCTTAATCTGCTGGGAAATGCAGTAAAATTTACAGATTATGGCAGCGTAACTTTAAAACTCAGTGTACTCGAAAAATCAACACCTTCTTCATCCTCTACAGTCCGATTACGTTTTGAAGTAATAGATACTGGAGTTGGGATGAGTTTAGATCAACTCGATAAAATCTTTCAAGCTTTTGAACAAGTGGGAGACGTTAAACGTCGAGCAGAAGGAACAGGTTTAGGGTTAGCCATTTCACGTCAATTAGTGGAAATGATGGGGGGTAAACTACAGGTTAAAAGTCAACTCAATCAGGGTTCAACCTTCTGGTTTGACCTTAATTTTCCAGTCGTTAAAGTTTTATATTCTTCTCCTTTAGAAACAGTTGATCACATTACTGGATATAAAGGAAAACGCCGTCAGGTTTTAATTGTTGATGATAAAAAAGCCAATATGGCTGTCTTGCAGGATATGCTTGAACCGTTAGGATTTGAGATTATTTTAGCAGAAGATGGTCAGCAAGCCATAGACCAAACACAACAGTTTAAACCCGACTTAATTCTAACAGATTTAGTCATGCCCGTTAAAAGTGGTTTTGAAGCGGTTAAAGAGATTCGAGAAAATCCCGAAATTAAAGATACTAAAATTATTGCCGTTTCTGCAAGTGTCATGCAACCCGATTTTAAACGCAGTGTAATAGCCGGATGTGATGGCTTTATTCCCAAACCTGTAGATGAAAAACAACTCCTGTCAATGATTGCCGAACATTTGCAGCTAGAATGGATTTATGATACGACTTCAGGAGAAACTTTTACACCAGAAATCAGCAGTGAAACGCCATCTAACTGCGAGTTTGTTGTTCCCGATATTGAAGAAATGAAGGTTCTCTACGATTTAGCAATGCTGGGTAGCATGACCAAAATTCGACAGCAAGCTAGTCATTTAGAAAAACTTGATGAAAAATATATTCCTTTTGCTCAGAAAATTACTGAATTAGCACAAGGATTTCAAGAAAAAGCCATCATCAATTTAATTGAAAAATATTTAGACTTGGGAGAGGAACAATGAAAAAAAACACCGCTCCACCTTCTAAGAAAATTAACTTACAAGATTATACAATCTTGATTGTTGATGATCATCCAACCAATTTAAAAATTGCCGTTGATTATTTAGAAACTTGCGGTTTAACCGTTCTCGTCTCTCAAGATGGCGAAAGTGCCTTAAAACGGACTCAATTTGCTCATCCTCATCTCATCTTATTAGATGTATTAATGCCGGGAATTGATGGGTTTGAAACCTGTCGTCGTCTAAAAGCTAACCCGGAAACTGAAGATATTCCGGTGATCTTTATGACAGCTTTAGCGAGTGCTGAAGATCAAGTTAAAGGCTTTGAAGTTGGTGGCGTTGACTACATTACAAAACCCATTCAGCATGAAGAAGTCTTAGCAAGAGTAACCACTCATTTGCAAATTCAAGCTTTATATCAAAAATTGGAGGAACAGAATCAAAATTTACAGCAAAAAGTTATCGAACGCACGGCTGAACTTTCCCAAGCATTAGCTGACTTACAACAGTCTCAAATTAAGTTAGTTCAAAGTGAAAAAATGTCAGCTTTAGGTCAACTGGTGGCGGGAGTAGCCCACGAAATTAATAATCCTCTGAGTTGTTTGACAGGAAACCTAGAACACGCCACCGAATATATTCAAGATTTACTTGAACATTTACACCTCTATCAACAGCAGTTTAAGAGTCCAGGAGACACTATTACTAATCATGCTGAAGAAATCGAGTTAGAATATATAAAAGATGATCTTCCCAAAGTTATTCTCTCTCTCGAAGAAGCAACACAACGCATTCACGATATTAGTAAAAGTCTCTATCTTTTCTCCCACTCCGATACTTCTAAGAAAGTTCATTTTGACCTACATCAAGGCATTGAAAGCACTCTAACTATCTTAAAACATCGCTTAAAAGCCAATAAAAATCGTTCTGAAATCCAGATTATCAAAGACTATGCAAATTTACCCTTAGTTGAATGTTATCCGGGACAAATGAATCAAGTTTTTATGAATTTAATCGCTAATGCTATTGACGCTTTAGATGACAATAGTCTCGTCGAAAACGCTGCCTTAAATCATTCGATGAATCCCCCGAAAATCACCCTAAAAACTTGGGAAGATCAACAAAATCAGCAAGTGTTCATCTCCATTAAAGATAATGGCTTAGGAATGTCTGAAACTCTCCAAGACCAAATCTTTAGTTATTTATTTACCACTAAACCTATTGGAAAAGGAACAGGCTTGGGTTTATCAATTTCTCGTCAAATTGTTGTCGAAAAACATCAGGGTAAACTCAACTGTGTTTCTTCACCCGGAAAAGGAGCAGAGTTTATCATCGAACTTCCCATCTGTTCTGAATAAAATCAATCAGATGTCAATCCCCTATTGAATAGTCAGATAAAAACTGCTCAATCTTAATCATTTTTTACGCCATCAGTTCATCATACTTTCGACGAACTTCTCGAATATCTTCCCACATCAACCATTTGGGCTTTCCCGGTTCCTTTGAAGGATTTCTGAGCAAATAAGCCGGATGAAAAATCGGCATACATAAGCGTCCTTCCCATTCTCTCCACTGACCCCTAATTTTAGTAATCCCTTGTTTTTCTGCTAATAACGACTTAACTGCTGTCGCTCCAGTTAACAAAATAATCTGCGGATCAACTAAGCGAATTTGTTCTAATAAATAAGGTTTACAAGCCTCTATTTCTTGAGTCGTTGGGGTGCGATTTTCCGGCGGACGACAACGAATCGCATTAGAAATATAAACCTCTCGTTCGGTACTCAAACCCACAGATTCTAAAATTTTATCTAACAGTTGACCGGATTTTCCAACAAACGGTAAACCTTGTTCATCTTCATTTTGACCCGGTGCTTCCCCAACAATCATAATTGCAGCTTGAAGATTTCCTCGTCCGATCACAGCATTTGTGCGATTATTTCCCAGTACACAACGATGACATTGATTACAATCAGCAGCAATTTCATCTAAATTTTGGTAAGTTCCAGGAGGAATAGCAACCTCAGCATCTGTTGGAATTTTATCCCGATTAACATTTGTTGGAGTAGGAGTAGCACCCGACTCGGCAAAATCAAATAAACTGAGTTGTTGATCATCCGACATAAATTTAAAAGCTGAAGTCACAGTATATAGAAACATTGTTAAGTCTAGACCGATTCAGTTGCAACTCTCAAGTTCGGCGATCAATATTAAGATTAAGAAAGATACTGTTCGCCGATCATGTCCTCAACCCCTCCTTTTGACGATCGCACACAGGCAGGCCTAGAACTCGCCGAAGCCATTGAGCAACAAATAACGCTCTATCCCCCCAAACAAAGCGATCGCCTGATCGTCTACGCCCTTCCTAGAGGCGGTTTACCCGTTGCTGAACCTGTGGCTCGTCGTCTAAACTGTGCCTTAGATGTGATTGTTGCTAAAAAAATCACTCATCCCGATAACCCCGAACTCGCTTTGGGTGCCGTTACCGCAGAAGGCTATGTGCTATGGTCTCCCAAACGCCGCCCCCCGAACTTGGATCTCCAGCAAACCCTGTTACATCAAGCTCATGGTAAAGCCTTAGATCAGTTCGCGCAATTTTCGCCCTATTGTCCTGAAATTAGCCCTGAGAAGGCTTTAACTATTATTGTAGATGATGGGATTGCCACAGGCTTAACGATCGCCGTAGCGGTTAAATCTCTGAAATACAAAAACCCCAGCGAAATTTGGATCGGTGTACCCGTTGCTCCCCAAGATTTGCTAGAAACGCTACAACGGTGCTGTGATCGCCTGATAGTTTTAAAATCACCCCGTCTTTTTTTCAGCGTTAGTCGATTTTACCAAGAATTTTCTCAAGTTGAAACTGAAATGGCGATCGCTCATTTAAAGCGTCAAACCGAATGGCTTTAGAGTAGTGATCAGTCGTTAAAGATTTTTGATCAGCATAAAATTCAGATCATTTTCTTGAAATAAAAGCCTTTTAAATCCGAGTAAATGCCGGATAGACTATTTTTCATTGAGCTGATTTCTGGCTTGATCTATCTCTTTAGTAAGAGTGAAGGAGTCAACAAGTTATAGCGGAGGGTTGATTGAGAATCCGTAGCGATTCGTTATTGTTAAATAGTGTGATCACAGATCAAAGCTGGTTAACTCTTTAAACCAAGAGCTATCAGCAAATACTTTACAGCAAACACTAATCCGAAAGGAGATAACAAATCGTGAAATTTTCTAATCTAACTAAGCTAGTCGGCGTTAGCGCACTGTCCTTGAGCCTCAGCATTCTGCCTATGGTTAACCCGGCTTCTGCTCAAACGGGTACAACCGATGACACAACCCCGACTACTAATTATGTTGAGTCTGACGATGATTTTGACTGGGGTTGGCTGGGTCTACTCGGTCTAGCGGGTCTGGCAGGTCTAGCTGGCAAGAAGCGCGATAATGATGATGTGCGCTACCGTGAGCCTAATGTAACTCGCACGGGTACTACTGGCTACCGTGAATAACTGCTCCCACGTGGTTCTTTAAAGTTGCGCTTCAAACCCACATTTTGAATTTTACCAAGAGAAGCAGGTTTAAAGCCCCGTCGTTCACGACGGATTATTTTATGCTAACATAAGTTTATCGTGGCTTGATGCCGATAATCTATGCTTGTGTATGAAATGAAGCTGCAAGGAACGCA
>NZ_JAYGHR010000105.1:0-30212 GCF_034932365.1 Limnoraphis robusta BA-68 BA1
CCAATACTTTTGTGTATTTGCTCAAATCAGCTTTGCTCACCCCTCTGTTATCCATCCAATATCTAATACACTTATTTCGGATAAACTGGGACGTGCGGATCGCTTCGTCAATCGCTTGATATTGACTTGTTTTACCTTTTGCCTTGAACTCAAATATAATCATAGCTATATCTTAGCGTGGCTTGGATATAACGGTAGGTTAAAACCTAGCGGGTCGCCTTTCCACCATGCCTTAAAAGGCATGAGTATCATGCTCCCGCGACTTTTTCGGTATCTTTCATAACAGATTTTTAACAGAAGTTTTTTGTTAGAATATTAAACTAATCGTTCCAGAAATGGTAAAATGATGATGTTTCATCCCAAACACAAGTCATGGCAAGGCATAAGGAGTTTAATCGCGAAGAAGTTCTAGCAAAGGCGATGGAGACGTTCTGGCGTTATGGTTATGAGGGGACGTCGGTGCAGGATTTGATCGAAAGCATGGGGATTAACCGAGGCAGTCTCTATGATACTTTTGGGGATAAACGGTCTTTGTTTCTCGAAGCGATCGCCCATTATGATGAGACGGTGGTTCGTTGTACGATCGCTCGTTTAGAAGCCCCAGACGCCTCGAAGCCTGCAATTATTGATTATTTTCAGAGTTTAGTGGATCGGATGGTTGCAGACCCAGATCGTCGGGGGTGTTTTGTGACGAACACAGCCGTTGAACTCTGTCCCCATGACCCCGATACCGCCAAGCGGATCGCCAAGAACCTCCAGCGTATTGAACAGGCGTTTTACAGGGCGTTATCTCGCGCCCAAGAAAAAGGGGAAATTCCAGCCAACAAGAATTTACAAGCCCTCGCCCGTTATCTGACGTGCAATTTACAAGGGTTGCGGGTCATTACTAAGGTTAATCCCGATCCGCAAATCTTGCAAGAGATCATCGAAATCCTCCTCTGTGTCTTAGAATGAGGAGATTTGATCAAAATACTTGACTATTCGTTCCAGAATTGCTATTCTAAAAATATGAAAAACCAATTACCGGGTTTTCCAAGTCGTCTTTCAAGAGTGAGTTACGGCGAAGGGTTCTATTTTTTTGAGACAACTGGAACAATCGTTCAAAAAATGGCGAATTATGATGAATTTGACTCAAGAACTGCAAAACCGACAGAACAAAGGTCAAGAAAATCATCTGTAATAGATAGAAACGGTTCTGGATGGTTCATAGCTTTGTTAAAGCAAATTATACCAAACCTCCCGACCCAAAAAACATTCCACACCCCATTGAAAAATCTTCCTGTAGCCGTATAATCACCCTGAGACGGGGAATGGTACAGCCAGACCCCACCCCAACTTTAGGAGGAACTGAATCATGTCAGAGGCTGAAAAATATATTACATTAACCGATGAAAACTTTGAAATAGAAGTTCTCAAAAGTGCTATTCCCGTTGTGGTTGACTTCTGGGCGCCTTGGTGTGGCCCTTGTCGGGTAATGAATCCAATTGTTAGTGGATTAGCGGCTGAATTTGACGGAGTTGTAAAAGTCGGCAAGTTGAATATTGACGATTATGAAGAACTCCCAACCCGATATCGAATTGAAGCGATTCCGACGCTGTTATTTTTCAGTGAAGGAGAAGTGATTTATCGAGTTGATGGTGTGGTTGATCAGTCGGTCTTGTCAAATAAAGTTCAAGAATTAGTTGATCAAGTTTCATCTGCAAATTCCCTCGCTTAATTCAAGTCTAGGAAGGCTGATTTTAGCCTTCCTGAAAACCCTCTACTTTGTCCTTCACATCTCAATATTTAGCCATGAATAACAATCTCAACTTGTTAAAACCTGTTCAACTGGGTGCTTACAAACTCTCTAATCGTATGGTGATGGCACCTTTAACTCGAATGCGGGCAAAAGCAGGAAATGTGCCTCAAGAAATGAATGTGGTTTATTATAG
This sequence comes from Limnoraphis robusta BA-68 BA1, assembly GCF_034932365.1. Classification (NCBI taxonomy): domain Bacteria; kingdom Bacillati; phylum Cyanobacteriota; class Cyanophyceae; order Oscillatoriales; family Sirenicapillariaceae; genus Limnoraphis; species Limnoraphis robusta. The sequence goes on from NZ_JAYGHR010000105.1 coordinate 1,932, forward strand.
TCAACGGGCTTCTGCGGGGTTAATTATTAGTGAAGCAACCCAAATTTCACCCCAAGGATTAGGCTATCCGAATACACCCGGAATTCATTCACCCGAACAAATAGAAGGATGGCAAAAAATCACTGAAGCCGTGCATGATCAACGGGGAAAAATCTTCTTGCAATTGTGGCACGTTGGTCGGGTTTCTCATCCTTCTTTACAACCGAATGGAGAGTTACCTGTAGCGCCGAGTGCGATCGCACCGGAAGGGATGGTTAGTACCTTATCAGGAGAACAACCCTATGTGACACCGAGAGCGTTAGAAACAGAAGAAATTCCGATGATTGTTGAACAGTATCGTCAAGCTGCACACAATGCAAAATTAGCCGGATTTGATGGGATAGAAGTTCACAGTGCTAATGGATATTTACTCGATCAGTTTCTCCATGATGGCTCCAACAAACGCACGGATCAATATGGCGGTTCTATCGAAAACAGGGCGCGTTTTTTGATGGAAGTTTTAGAAGCAGTTACAAGCGTTTGGGATGCGGATAAAGTGGGGGTGAGGTTATCTCCCAGTAGTAACTTCGGAAGTATGTTTGATTCGGATCTAGAGGCTTTGTTTAATTATGTTGTCTCGGAATTGAATCGGTTTAATTTGGCTTATCTCCACATTGTTGAACCCCGAATTCAAGGACACACAATAGTTGAAGATGATGGTACTGGACTGGGGGCGCGTCATTTCCGGTCAATTTTTCAAGGTCAAATTATCACGGCTGGAGGTTATAGCCGAGAAATGGGAGAAGCCGTTTTAGAACAGGGTGATGCAGATTTAGTCGCCTATGGTCGATTATTTATTGCTAATCCTGATTTACCGAAACGATTTGCGTTAAATGCACCGTTAAATCAATATGATCGCTCAACATTTTATGGCGGTGATGAACGGGGTTATACAGACTATCCTTTTCTCGATGAGTCGGAAGTATTGATGACAGTTTAATTTATTTTTGGATGGGTATTGCTCATCCTCTGACTTGAAAAAACATTACACTCACAAGAAAAATATGATTGACCTTTACACCTTTACAACTCCCAACGGACGCAAACCTGCGATTATGTTAGAGGAAGTCGGACTTGCTTATAATTCGATTAAAATTGACATCAAAAAAGGTGATCAATTTAGTCCAGAGTTTGTGGCGATTAATCCTAATAGCAAAATTCCGGCAATTGTTGATCAAGATACAGGAATTACGGTATTTGAGTCCGGGGCTATTTTGATTTATTTAGCTGAAAAAACAGGTCAGTTATTGCCCTCTGAACCAGCGAACCGAATTAAAGTAATTGAATGGTTAATGTTTCAAATGGCAAGTGTTGGGCCGATGTTTGGTCAGTTGAGTCATTTTCGCAACTATGCACCCGAAAAAATCCCTTACGCAATTGAACGATACGAGAAGGAAACCTTGCGGTTATTTGGGGTATTAGACGGGGAATTAGCCAAGCAAGAATTCATCGCAGGAGACTATTCAATTGCTGATATTGCGACTTATCCTTGGGTGGCTGCTTATGAATATTTAGGCGTGACTTTAGATAACCATCCAAACTTAAAACGTTGGGTAGAAACGATGAAAAATCGTCCGGCTGTTCAAAAAGGAATGGCTGTATTAGCTGAATAAATGTTAAACTGTAGGGTGGGATTTATTGTCCTACCCTACTTTTTTATTGAAATTACCATGAAAACTGAAAAACAAAAAATGTTATCAGGGGAATTATACCTGTCAAATGATTCTGAACTAACAGAGGAACATCAACGCGCTTTTCGGCTGATTCGTTTGTATAATGCTACAACTGAAACTGAACTGGAAGAACGACAAAAACTGTTAAAAGAATTGTTGGGTAAAGTGGGTTCAAATGCTGTTATTACTCCTCCTTTTTATTGTGATTATGGCAGTCATATTTATGCCGGGGATAATTTTTATATGAATTTTGGTTGTGTGATTTTAGATTGTAATACCGTTCATATTGGAGATAATGTTCTCTGCGCTCCCTACGTTCAAATTTACGCCGCTCATCATCCCATTGATCCGACAATTAGATTAACCGGAAAAGAACTCGCTACCCCCGTTAAAATTGGGAACAATGTTTGGATTGGAGGCGGTGCTATTATATGTCCGGGTGTGACAATTGGAGATAATACAACGATAGGCGCTGGTAGTGTGGTAACGAAAGATATTCCTGCAAATGTTGTCGCCGTTGGCAATCCTTGTCGGGTAATTCGGGAGTTATCTTAAGAGTCTCATTTACCTAGAGAATTGATATGCTAGATATACAGTAGAGTTAGTTGTGGAGACAGTCAGTTTGAGTACAATTTTTTTAGATGAATCCGGCTATACAGGTCAAGACTTGCTAAATAAAGAACAACCTATATTTACTCTGGCATCACTCAAATTATCTGAGCAAGATTGTCAGGAATTAAAGCGTATATTTTTTAATAATGTGCAATCAACTGAGCTTAAATACTCATCCCTGTCAAAAAGACAAAGACCTAGACAGCAGCAAATGATCCTTGAATTCTTAAAAGAACTTTCGATAAAACCTGAATTGGTTAAGTTTTCATTAGCTAATAAGCAGTTTGTGTTAGTTAGCAAAATGGTCGAGATGTTGGTTGAGCCAGTATGTTATGAGAATGGAATAGATTTATACGATAAAGGTGCTAACATTGGACTCGCTAATCTTTTATTCTATACTTTACCTGTCTGGGGAGGAGTAGATTTCTTCAATAGTCTATTAAAAAATTTTCAAGATATGATGCGTTTAAGGAGTGAAGAGTCCTACCAAGCATTTTTCGAGCCTCTCTTTAGGCAAAAATATTCTGAAGATCTTGATCAACTTCTTGATTTTTTTCGAGCAAGCTATGTTGAGTTTGGATACGAACTATTGGAGACAGCAGACCATCTTGATATTGCAGTATCTTGTACTCTTGATTTGATGATTTTGTGGCGTAAAGATATAGACGATGATATTGTTTTGATACACGATAACTCCTCTGCTATGGCTAAAGAGAGAAAGATTTGGGATACTGTTGTTGATCCTAACCTACCATCTATTGAGGTAGGCTACGATAGAAGAAAAGCACAATTCCCTATTCGAGTTGTCAAGACTTGTCCTGAAGATTCAAAAAGTTGGGCTGGACTACAGTTAGTTGATATTCTTGCAGGTGCTTTTACGCGCTGTGCAAGGTGGTTCAACGAAGGTAAAAATCCTGATGATCTCTTTGGTAAAAGTCTGGCAGAGGTTATGGGTGAGGCTTTTTATTGTTTTCTTATTGCCCCAGAAAAGAAATTTACGCCTGAGCAGTTAGGTACAACAGGAAGTAATGCTTCGTCTCCACTTGACTATTTTGCAAATCTTTTTATGCAAAATTCATCGATACTCCAAGATCGTATACATGAGTAGTTTACGCAAGTTAATAACCCAGTTTGAGATAAGCAATTAATCTATTCTAATACAATTTTTCCTAAACGTTTTAAAATTTTCAAAACTTCACCCAACTCATGGCGTCGGGGAAATAGAGAAAACGTTCGGGAAATATCATATTGTGAGGTTTCGCTTTTAATCAGTTTCAGAAAAATAAATTCATCGCTATTTGTCGCCAAACCAAATGTTGGAGAATTGGCTTGAGGATTTGCTAATAAATAAGCCAACAATTGAGGAAGTGCGGCTAAAACGGGAATACTGTTTCGTTTGGATTCTACAGTTAATATCCACAGTCTGTTTTGTAGAATTACAGCATCAATAAAACCTCTAATTTTTTCATCGGGATCATCAAGTTCTAATTCGATTCCATAGGGTGAACGAATGCGGAACGGAGGATCGAGAAAACCCGCCAATTCTAACAGGGGAGAAACGACTATTAAATTAACCGTACCTTCCAACAATAAATGATCGACTCTATGATAGTCATAACGCCGCTTTATTCGCTCTATTCCGGCTTGTTCCTGCTCATTTAGAGCGGGTAAATCTTCCGTCCACTCCTGAAAAAAATCATCTTGATCGGTTTGATATAAACCGAAGCGAGTTTGCAAATCGCTGAAACTTTTGATAACATCTGTAATTCCCGTACCCGTAACCATAGATTATAATTTGTAGTCTGCTATCAACAGTTTAACAAAATTTTGCCCGATCCCATTTTCCCAAAACATAATATTTCAAATGTTAAATAAATTGATATAATTACGCGATCGCCTGCAAAAGACGTTAACCTATTTGTGAGTACAAGAATCAATAATATTTTCCTGATGTCATCAAATACTAATCCTCTCGCCGTATTTGTTCCCTGGTTGCATATGCACCAACCGCCAATTTGGGTCGGTCACGGTTCAGATGCCAAACTGATTGGCAATTTAGAAAAAATGCTGAATAGTGAACCCAATTCCGAGGAAAGTTGGAATTCTCGATGGTTCGCTCAAGCCTACAAAAACCCGGCTCGTTATGTTAAAAACCTGAAAGCTGAGGGTTTAAAACCTAGAATTATGGTAGATTATTCTGGAGTTTTGTTAGAAGAATTAGCGAAACTTTCGAGTAATGGTCATTTTGATCATCTCGAAGTCGATGGAGAAATGATGGGGGATGTGATTGGTTTATGGCGAGAGGTTTTAAGCGAACATTCAGAAGCGGTTGAATTTACGGGAACCGCTTACAGTCATTGTTATTTTCCGGCAACGCCTGAACGAGATCACGAAGCCCAAATTATGGAATGGCGGCGAGTTTTTGCTGATTTATTTGGAACCGAAGCACTCTCAAACGTGCGGGGATTTTGGCTACCAGAAATGGGAATGACAGGCGAACCCGCAGAAGCATTACGATTAATTCGGTTGTTAAAAAAATGCGGTTATGAGTGGATTATTTTACCTCATTCTGCTTTAGAATATCCTCAAGAGTGGAGTACCCCAGAAGTTGAAAATCGAGTGCATTGGTTAGTGGTAGAATCTGGGGGAGAATCTGAACGAATCCTCTGTGTTGTCCGCGATACTGACATGGGAATTCGTCAACAAAGTGGTCAAAATACCGATGGATGTATTCAAGATATTCGCTATCGAGGAAATACGTTAAAATCATCTAATATTCCGCCTTTAGTTGTCCCCACTTCTGACGGAGAAAATGGCAATGTAATGATGTTTGAGTATTTCAAAAATTCCTTTGTTCCCCTGTTTCGAGAGTCACACAACTGGTCGGATATTGCCTTTATGACCGTTAGCCAGTATATTGATAGTTATGCTAAGAATCCGACAACAGAAATTCGGCTTAAATCTACGGGCGGATCTTGGATTGGCGGACATCAAAGTTGGAATGAAGGAGACTTGCGCCAGGGGGTTTTGAAAGCGGTTGAACGGTTGAGTCAAGCTTGTGAACGACAAGCAACAAATTCATCGTTGTCTGATGAACAAAAACGAGCCTTATTATTATGTGAAACCAGTTGCTTTGTCTACTGGGGTTCGGAGTTTTGGGCGCAACAAGGATATCAGTGTTTAGCTTGGGCGGAAGGTTTAATTGCTGAAACTGTTCATCAATAGCTTGGTTAAAAATCCAAAAACCGCTACAATCTAAATGAGTTTTATAGATTCAATTGAATTATGGGGCGGTTCAAAAAACGTTTTCAGCTATTCCGTATGTGGTCTGAGGATGAAAAATTCATCGAACTTTTAGAAAATATTGAGGTCATCATCTCCAAAATTCTCTCTTTGGCGATGGTGGCTTTGATTATTTCTGCTACGGGTCATTTACTGGTTTTTTTATTTAGAGAATTACTCTTTGATCCCAATCTCATCTTTAAAAATACTCTTTTTGAAATTTTTGGATTATTTTTAAATTTGTTAATTGCACTAGAACTTTTAGAGAATATTTCAGCTTATCTGAGAAAACACGTTATTCAAATCGAATTAGTGATTGTTACCTCTTTAATTGCAGTAGCACGGAAAATTATTCTGTTTAATCTTGATAAGAATAGCGGTGTTGATTTAATGGGTTTAGCGTTGGCTTTATTTGCTTTAGCCATTAGTTATTGGATTATTCGACGCACGAATGCTAATCGTGATGATTATCATTAAAAAATGCAAGCGTCTCCCTTGCTAGAAAACGATTTAGTTAAACTTTTTGACAACGATTTCAGTGACAAGAAACGCTATAATACAAAATTACTAACTTTTGAGGAGAAACTTGAATGACTTATTTTTTTCAATTTGAAGATGATTTTGTAGCTTCTTTGCGCTGTATTCCGATGATTGTCCGCTATAAACTCGATACCTGTGGGGTGAAATTAAAATTAGCCCATTGGAATGAATTTCCACAAACCGAACGTCAAACCTTAGTTGAACAACCGACAACAACACCCTCAGACATCCAAAGTTATCGGAATTTACTACAACAACTCGCCGAAAAATATACCGATATTCCCCTCAAAGATTTACCTGTTGAAGAAAATCCAGCTTGGTTAGATTGTCAAACAATTCCTGAAACCGTTCAACAAAAATCCGAAGAAACAGGCGTTAAACTTACTCTTGAACAATGGCAAAATTTAACACCTGTTCAGCGATTTGCCTTAATTAAACTCAGTCGCCCTAGTCACGAAAATCACAACTTTTTACCCGCTTTGAAAGAATTCAATATCGTTTAAACGGCTAAATTCAATCAATGAGTCCAACAGGAGGTGTAATTTCAACTCGACCTTTTTCCACATCGACAACCGGAACAATTTCCTCAACAAAAGGAATCAAGACAGTTTTCGGTTTCGAGGGACGTTTTTTGCGGGGAGTTGAGGGTTCATCCGAGGAAAGTGAATCAGAATTTTCTTCTAAAGTTTCTGAAGTTTCTACGGCTGACGGATACAGTTCAACTTCTAACAAATCATTTCCCGCCGGAACTAAACTGATGACAACCCCAATCACTTCTTCATTGAGTTGGTTGAACACTTTCAAACCAATCAAATCCTCTAAATAAAACTCATTTTCTTCTAAATGGGGGCGATCGCTTTTTGACACAAATAAAGTGCTATCCCGCAAGGCTTCCGCCTGTTCTCGATTTTCAATCCCTTCAAATTCAACCACATACAGACTCTTACCGGGAATCAGACGACCCCCCAAAAGTTCTATCGGTTGGGGTTCAGACTGTCCAGGTTGAAGCAACCAACGGGTTCCGGGTTCAAGAAATCGTTCGGGGAAGTCAGTATTGGGATTAACCCGAACTTCACCATATAATCCTTGGGCGGCAACAATTTTACCAATTTCAATCCACTCAGACATGATAAGATTTCTACACTTGCAGAATCAATAAATTGAATGAATATATGGGAGCAGGTTTTCTACTTTGGAGTTCTCGGTCGTCTATGAAGACTATAAAAGGTTCGACGGCGATCCGATTATTTTTTTTACGAGTCCGTAAACTAGCTGATCCAACTCCCAACCCATTCACCCTTGGGGGCTGGATTATCATTGTATCAATTATATTCTCTCCGAACTTAACTTTGGCGGCTCAGACTTCAATTTTGTCGATACAACCAACGCTTATCCCCATCGCCCAAACGCCAGTTTCTAGAGAAGCACAGAATATTAACAACTCGATTCAAACGGAAGTTGATAACGCTTTTCGTCGCACACTTTCGGTGGTGAATTTGCTGCTGATTCTATTATTAGTGCTTCCGACATTAGCTGCTTTTGGGGTTTGGTTTCTGCTTTCTAAATTATCACAGCAAACTGTTTTAGCTCAACAGGAAATCGAAAGTCTCAAAGCGGATGCGTTGTCTGAGGTGGAAACCCTGATTTCTGACGCTCAAGCTATTTTATATCATCTTCAACAAAAAAATACAGAATTTGATCAGTCTTTTGAAACGTTGAAAGCACAATCAAATTTTCAACTGCTTCAACCTGTTTCTCCCGATACTCAACAAAATTCTCAACTCGCCCAGGATTACGCCAAACAAGGGGATAAATTTTTTACCCAAGGCTGCTATGATGAGGCAGTTCAAGCTTATGATCGCGCCTTACAACTCGATTGTCATGGGGTAGAAGTTTGGAATAATCGCGGTGTTGTTTTAACTAAACTACAACGATATCACGAAGCGATCGCCTCCTATGAAAAAGCCTTACAATTGCGCTCTGAATATGCGGATGCTTGGAATAATCGCGGTGTAGCCCTCGGGAAAATGAAATATTATGAGGCGGCGGTTTTGTCTTATGATCGAGCGATTCATTTAAAAGAAAATTATGTCGATGCTTGGAATAATCGCGGGTTTGCTTTGGCTCAACTTCAAAGATATGATGAAGCGATTACTTCCTATCAAAAAGCGGCTCAACTCAATCCAGAATTTTATTTAGTGTGGTACAATCAGGCGCGTTGTTATGGAGTACAGGAAAAGGTTGATTTAGCTTTAGAAAGCCTAGAGAAAGCAATAGAACTTAAACCGACTGTTGTTCGTAATTTAGGCAAAAAAGAGGCGGATTTTCAATCTTTAGTGAATGACGAACGTTTTCAAGCGTTAATGCAAAATAAGAGTTGATTTGGAGTCAAATGTTAGTCCGTAATCTGATTCAATTAGCTTGGTTATTTTCTCTCGTTTTTCTGGGTTCTATTGGCTTTCAGAGGGGTTTATCTGCTCAATCTTTTCTGCAACAATCAGACGAAAGTCACCGCTCAACGTTAACAGAAGTTCAAGCCGAAATTGATCCGACGGTTCGCCGTCTAACTCCTGTTCTCAATACTTGGATTGTCATTGCTGTTGTCGTTTCCACTTCAACGGTGACGACTGTTTTAGTTTTGGTGGTGATGTCGGTTCAAAATCTCTCACAAACTCGCCAAAATATTGATAGAACTAAACAGGATGCTGTCAATGATCTCAACAAGAGTTTATCAGAAGCTCAAGCTCTTGTCAATGATCTTCAATATTCTATCCAAACGAGCGAATATAAAATGAAGACAATACCCTTTAAAATCATCTCTTCTTCTCACAAAGAATCGGAATAACTCTTGTTATTTTGACAGGGAAATCGCTAACGGTTCTCCCTGTAAATGTCGTATAATAAAATTCACGGTTTCTGTGTTAACCCATCCTTTCAAAACTGCTATTTCTCCAAATCGTAAATCCGTCTGAAGCTGTTCGTCTAAAATCGCCTGAATTTGTCTATCATTGAGAAGTCTAGCTAATTTGAGATACTGTCCAATCCTTTGCTTGGGCTGACTTCTCATCTGGGGTAAACATTCAGCAAAAAAATCGATGGTTTCTTGTTTTAACCATCCCTGATAGGCGATAATTTCTCCAATTCTCATCTGTTTATCAGTCGCTTGCTGAATTTCTAATGCTCTAATTACTTGAGATTCAGAAATCAATCCAGCTTTCTTCAAAAGATAACCTAAAGGTAAAGGATTAGCAGGCACTGAAGGCTTTAAACTCTCTTGAAGCGGCTTATTTTTAAGTCCAATTTCTATTAATGAAACCGGTGCCGTAATTGGCCATAAACAGGTGACGAACAGCAACATTCTCCAGGAATTGTAATCGCTCAGAGAAGCAGTAGAATCATTAAGAAACAATTTCAACCAAATCAAAAAGGCAATGAAGCCTCCAATTGAGTAGCTGACTAATAGGGAAATCATAACATTATCAATGTGTTCAGCTCACAGAATAATATCTCTTGACAATTGGTGTTCACGACTCAGCTTACAGAATCCAAGAGAAAGAATAGAACAAGCTGCTATCGAAAACTGATATAACACGGTATAAACCGTATTAATGTTTCGTTCCTGCATCACCCCGGACTGTCGGCAGCACCCGGTCAGACAGGCAAATCAGCCGAGAAGCCCTCGGCATAATGTAATAAATTTAGGCTGGCATTCAAATCACGGTCAACGCTTACACCGCAATTATTACAGTTAAAAACTCGTTCTTTCAGTGCTATTTCTTGAACGTGACCGCAACTTGAACAAGTCTTAGTTGACGGATAAAATCTGTCAGCAAAAACTACTACTGAGCCGTACCACTCGGACTTATACTCGACTTGGCGGCGAATTTCATAAAAAGCAGAATCGGCTATAGCACCCGCTAATTTATGATTTTTTAACATCCCAGAAACATTCAAGTCTTCTAACCCGATAACTGCGTGGTTTTTGCATAGCCATGAGGTGAGTTTGTGAATTGTATCTTTCCGAATGTTGACAATTCTTTGATAAGCTTTTGCTAATTTGAGCTTGGCTTTATTCCTGTTGTTTGAACCCTTCTGTTTTCTAGAAAGTTCGCGCTGAAGTTTTGCCAGATTTTTTTGAGCTTTTTTGTGGGCTGCTGGGTTAACAAAAACAGTACCATCTGAACAGGTCGCTAATACCTTAACCCCAACATCAACACCCAGGTATTCTCTTGATTTTACAGTCGGTTCTGGCTCAAATTCGTAAGCGACAGACAGATACCAAGAATCAGCGACTCGACTAATTGTGACTCGTTTAGTCTGAATTTCGGGAAGGGGTTCGTAAGTGTTAACCCATCCAATAAAAGGAAGCTTTAATCTCCTCCCTGAAAACCTCATTACTTGGCCACAATTGTCAATAGTAAAGCTATCATTTCTGCCTTTTTTCTTGAACTTAGGATGTTTGGCAACGCCTTGAAAAAAGCGACTGAAAGCTTCCCCTAAGTGCATGAAAGCAAATTGATAAACTCTAGAACTTAGCGTTGACTGCCAGGGATAGTTTGGCTTAATGTGATTGGTGTAGAACTTTTTTAGCTTATTCGTTGAAGGTTTTAAACCCTGTTTGTAAGCTTCATTCCAGAGATTTAAAGCCCAATTCCAAACCCACCTAGAATATCCGGCGTGGGTCGCCATTAAAGTCTTCTGTTTGTTGTTCAGTTTTAACTTGGTATGATAGGCTCGTTGCATAGATCTATTATCTGATCTTACAGATAGTACCGTTTTGTACCATAAATCGTCTACTAAGTTACTTCTCTGTTAAAAATAAATTCTTGAGCCAAGTCTTTTGCCTACAGCTCCTGATTCGTCATTTTTGAGCTTTAACACTTGAGACTTCTCGTTTTCTTGAGAATTAGCTCAAGTATTGATAGGGGAACTGTGATCGGCCATAATAAAGTCGCTAATACCAAAATAACCCAAGATACACTCTGATCTTCAGGAAAATCAGAATAATCTAAAAACAGCTTAAACCAAATGCAAAAGACGGCAACCGCACCAATCCCATAGTTCAGTAGTAGTATTTCCATCGGTCTTTCAAGAGTAGATATGTTCTGTTGCTCGTTCAGCTTTCTAGCTAGAAGTCATGGCTAATTTAACTGTTTTATCTAGCCAGAAGGCCATATAATTGTAAACCCCTCTAACTCATGTTAGCATAGGTTTCCAGCCTTTTAAATTCAACTTTTGTAAAGGCAATGTTAAGCTTCTGTAAAGCTAATGCGGATAAGCGGAGAAGTCTCACCAGATTAAATCTGATCATCGATCTCTGTTTTGCTGGACATCGTTGCTAAAGATGCGGGTTTAATCGAGATTGACTTTTCCATAGTAACGCGGCTACGGGTTCGCATCGTTGTCAGTTTCAGTATGGATGTGGGAATTGTTATTGGCCAACAGAGAGGTGCAAGCAACAAAATAATCCAAGATATGCGGTCATTGAGAGGAGTTGTGGGGTCATTCCAAAACAGGGTGAACCACATCCCAAAAGCAGCAAATGCAACTACAAAGTAATAGGTTAATACAGTGTCCATAAAATACCTTCTGATCATAACTCTTGAACAAGGGCAGCTCTGAACATCTCAAAACCTTGAAGTTCAAAGCTAGACTCATATCCCAGTCTATCTACGGGAGGTCCCACTCAGTTTATGCACCCTAATTTTTCGCTCTAATATGATCTCTATCAGCTTAGACCTTTTTTATATGGTTTTGAACTCAGGATTTTTCGATGAGACTTTTCTCATCTTCACAAAGAATAACACCACCGTGTTATCTGTTTATACAATTGATGCTCCCTAGTTAAGCAGAAAATATTTTATTAGGTGCGATTTTCATCAAATTAAGTTGATGTTTTTTCCCAAAATAAGGGGGTATTCAATCCGTAAATCCCTCTTGAGTCAGTTGTACCAAAACTCTTGAGGTCAAGGATACAGCCCATTATGCTTACCCTAACTTAACCCATAGGCTATCACGAATTCTCTATCTTAAGACAGAGATCTTGTGGAGCTTTTGTGATTGTCACATTTTTGAGCAAATGCTGAAGAAAAGAGGGGACTAGCACCGGAGAAATTCAACAGACTTCTCAACGATTTTGTGGAACACGTAGCTAACCACAATCAATAACTAGCCCACACTTTTTAGAGCTTAAAACGTCATGCTCACCGACCTTTAACAGTCAGTTCTGTTACAGATTTTAACATTTTCAGGCAGTCTCATCCGAAGATCCGCTTTCTAAACTTCTCGCTAGAAGGGCGTCCCGAGCTTGTTCGCGATCATCAAAATGAACCTTCTCAGTTCCTAAAATCTGATAATCTTCGTGACCCTTTCCGGCGATCAAAACCCCATCTCCCGGTTTCGCCTCTAAAATAGCACGCTGAATGGCATGGGCGCGATCACACATCACGATGGGTTCGACCTCTAAAGTAATCCCGGCTAAAATATCCTCTAGAATTCGGTTGGGATCTTCTGTGCGAGGATTATCCGAAGTCACCACCACCAGATCCGCGAGATCTGCGGCAATTTTCCCCATTTTCGGGCGTTTCGTGCGATCGCGATCTCCCCCGCAACCAAACACACAAATCATTCGCCCCGGAATAAATGGACGAGACGCCTTCAACAAATTCTCCAAACTATCAGGGGTATGTGCATAATCAACAATCACACTAATATCCTGCTCTGGAATGATTTGCACCCGTTCCATCCGTCCCGGTACACCAGGAAATTGGGGTAAATTTGTGATAATCGCCGACAACTCTAATCCCACCGCCAAACCTGCACCAACCGCCGCTAGCAAGTTCGATAAATTGTATTGACCCACCAAAGGCAACTCAAACGCCGCCTCACCTTCAGGCGTATGCAAAACTCCAGTCACGCCATTGGGTTGATAACTGAGTTGATCGGCCCATAAATCTGCGGTTGAGTCGTTAATGCTGTAACTCCAAACTTGATGGGGTTCTAAACGTTCAATTAAACGTTTTCCGTAAGGGTCATCCGCATTAATCACCGCCCGACCTTTGAGGTATTGAGGACTAAACAGCAACGCCTTCGCCTCAAAATAATCTTCCATCGTCGGGTGATAATCGAGATGGTCTTGCGTCAGGTTGGTAAACACCGCCACCTCAAAGGGACATTCCAAGACTCGTCCTTGGTGGAGTGCATGGGAACTGACTTCCATCACGCCATACTGACAACCAGCTTTCACAGCTTCCGCTAACTTTTGTTGGAGTTCTACCGCAAAAGGAGTGGTATAGGCGGCTGTTTGTTGAGAACCTAACCAACGAGTGTAGAGCGTCCCAAACAAAACAGTAGGTTTTTCCGCCAGATCCAGCAAATATTCAATCAGATGAGTGGTTGTGGTTTTGCCGTTGGTTCCTGTTACGCCAACCAGTTTAAGCTGTTGAGCCGGATACCCATAAAAAGCGGCTGCAACTTGAGCGCAAGTGGTCGTCATATTGGCAGTAGGAATGACACAGGGAAGTTCTGTGTTTTCGTTTGGGGTGAGTGGTGTTTTCTGTGCCGCCGCTTGGGAAACTAACGCCGCGACTGCACCGTTGGCGATTGCACTGGGCCAGAAATCCCCCCCATCAACTCGGGTTCCCGGCATTCCAATAAACAAATCCCCGGTTTGACAAGCATGGGAATTGGTGGCTAACCCTTTGACTTCTTTCTCAAAAGCCGGATGGGATTTTAATTCAGACAGATCGGCAACTTTTGCGAGTAACTCCTTTAATTGCATTACAACTCCTCACCAACAGATTAGGTTTAATTTTGCATGATAATCGCAAATGGACAATTTCTGAAACAGAGGGTTCGGTTAATCAGTCGATCAACTGACAACATCTTGACTCTAGACTTCTTTTCTGACTCCGCCTCAGATCCATTACCACCTTTTTAGATTTCTAACAATTGGGCTGTCATCCGGGGAGAAGCAAAAAGCGGAGGTTCTTCACCCCAGTCAAAAGAATAGAAGTCTTCAAGATAATTGCGATCGCAATTCCTCTACTGTGTCGCGGGTATCATCTAACTGTTGAGGATTAATCCAGGCTACTGCACAGGTACTTCTGTAGTAACATTTCTAAAGATTTGGCGCCCATCCGGGGAGAAGGACGAGGTAGAGGTTCTTCCGCACATTGATGATCGCGTTGTCTGTACAAAACAGGAATTTCATACTCATAGGCTTTGAACCAGTCATCCTGAGTTGTAATATCTCGAACTTCCAACTCAAATTTACATTCACTTTGAGGATCAGCCTGAATTTCTTCAAGTTTTTCTTGTAATCCTTCGCACAAATGACAGCCCGGTTTGCTATAGAGAATTAACAGCATTTCACACCCTCATGCTCTGTTTTGACTGATTACCGTATCAACTATGAGTTTAACAGAAATTGCGTTGCCTGTTCACAGTTTAGCGGTTTAGAAAAGAGATACCCTTGACCCATTTCACAGTCAAGTTCTTGCAGCAGTTGCATCTGTTCAACTGTTTCAATCCCTTCGGCGATTACATCTAAGTCTAGATTGTGGGCTAAGGTGACAATTGCACGAATAATTTGAATTTTTTGACTGGATTTTTCGGAATCGGGGGAGTTTTCAAGTTTTAATCTTCGGACAAAAGACTGATCAATTTTGAGTGTATTAATCGGAAACTGATGTAAATAGCTGAGAGAGGAATAGCCCGTGCCGAAGTCATCAATTGACAACTGAATTCCTCGCCGTCTCAATTCCTCTAAAACCACAGTGGAAGCTTGAAAGTTTTTCATAATCACACTTTCAGTAATTTCGAGTTTTAAGCAGTGCGGATCGCAATCAGTCTCTTCTAAAATTTGATCAATTTTTTCTAGGATATTCGGCTGAACCAGTTGTTGACTTGAGAGGTTCACACTCATGGTTAGGGAGGGATTATAGCCGCTCTTAAGGTTGTGAGTTTCCCTGTTTTTAGAGTAAGATTGCCAAATTTTTAGCTGCTGACAAGCTTGTTTTAAAATCCAACTTCCTAAAGGAATAATCAGTCCTGTTTCTTCAGCAAGCGGAATAAATTCACTGGGAGAAACTAATCCTAGACTCGGATGTATCCAACGCACTAATGCTTCAAAACCCACAATTTTACCCTGATAAAGTTCCACAATCGGCTGATAATAAACCACAAATTCTGTCGGTTCAGGGGGTTGATTCTGAGAGGGTAATAATGGTAAAATAGAGGAACTTAAAATCAGAGAAGGAGTCAGGTCTAAATTGTATTGATCTTCCGACTCCAAGTGAGCAATAGTCGGAGATTTGACTCTCCCAAAAACGGCTTGTCGTAAGTCCGTTTCTAGACGTAACAAAGCGAGAGTATGTTGCTGCATTGTCAGATCAAATAATTCATATCTGGCTCTTCCTTTTTCCTTCGCTCGATACATCGCAATATCTGCATCTCGTAACAAATCTTCGGGATGATTGTACAAAAGACATTGATAGCTGTGTAGATTATTCGCATCAAAAGTGCAGGTTTTTTGACTGGGAACAATTCCAATACTCACCGTTGTAAAAATATCATGTCCTTGCAGATGAAAAGCTTGGGATAGCGCATCGTGAATTTTTTCCGCCATCAGTAACGCATCTTCACAGCTTTGTATATTTTCCAGTAAAACCGTGAATTCATCGCCTCCAAGTCGAGCAATGGTATGATTAGCAGTGACGCAAGCTTCCAGTCTTCGAGCAATTTCAACTAACAGTTGATCGCCAATGATATGACCTAAACTATCATTAATCACTTTAAACCGATCTAGATCCAGAAATAGGAGTGCAAACTGATAATCTTGTTCTTGTTTAGAATGCTGTAAAGCCTTTCTCAGTTGTTCGTTGAAGAAGCTGCGGTTGGGTAAATGAGTGAGTGCATCGTGAGACGCTTCATAGATTAATTGTGCTTCGGCTTGTTTGCGATCGGTGATATCTCTAATAATCAGTTGGGTGGCACTTTTTCCTTGATAATTTGCCGGAATTCCTGCCACTTCTACATCAATAATTTTACCATCAAGCCGAATTAATTTTTGCTCTTCTAGAGGAACAGACACTCGTTTTACTTCGGTTTGTTTGATTTGATGTTTAACCCGATTTATGTATTCAGGATGAATAAACTGCTCTATCGATAGACCAATAATTTCTTCGGGAGAAATAGCCCCTAATAGTTTAGCACCTGCTTGATTAATATACCTCAATTTTTTTTCACAATGAACAGCAATCGCTTCGGGGGAAAGTTCTACTAAACTGCGATAACGTTCTTCGCTTTCTCGCAAAGCTGCTTCAGCTTCCGCTTGTTTTTGTTGTGTTTTATAAATCGCTATAAAACGACCAATACTTTGAGACATTAACTCAATAATTTCTTGTTCAAGAGACTCAAAACCTTGAGTTCTAACTTGAGATGAGTAAAAATTAAGTGTTCCATAAATGACTCCATTTACCCAAATGGGTGTCCCGATATAAGATTCAAATTTCCACTGTTTACAAGCCGAATTTTTAGGGATTTGATTGTCGGTACTCAGTTGAGTATAGGTGAGAGTTTTTTGGTGATAAATTACCCTTTTACAGTAGGTTTCATAAACGTTAAAATCACATCCCGGTTGCAACTTGTGTAGTTTCTGATTCGTGGCTTTCAGATAATAATATTCTCCATCCAATTGAGTAATCACACCCATTGACAAATCAAATATTTTACATCCCGCTAACAAATATTCGGCAAACATTTCTTGAAGATTGCGATAAATTCGCGTGGATATTTTATGCAAATTTTTTAAGTCGGAAATAAATTTGGTTAAATCTTGAGATTTTTTATAGAGAGCAATTTCATAAGATTTTCGTTGGGTAATGTCGGTTTGAATCCCAATAAAGTGGGTGAGATGACCTTTATTATTATGAACGGGAGAAATCGAAAGTTCATTCCAAAATAGCTCGCCATTTTTTCGATGATTTTGGATGATGACATGACTGGACTTTCCCTCAAAAATAGCCTCTCTTATTTGTTCAAAAGCGAGATGATTTCTATCTTTTCCTTGCAAAAATCGGCAGTTTTTCCCTAATGCTTCTTCTCGACTATAGCCTGTCATTTTTTCAAAACCCGAATTCGCAAAAATAATCGGATTATGGGGTTGCGTTGGGTCAGTGATGACAATGCCATTATTACTACTATTAATAGCCCGTTTCATCACTTGCATCCATTCTTCGGCGCGATGACGTTCAATCGCACTCGCTAACACATTCGCAACGGCTTCTAAAAAGTGAACATCATCCTGAGTAAACAGACGATATTGGCGAGTATGAACGCTCAAAACTCCCCATGTAGATGGATAATTTTCGGCTTGAGAGAGGTTTTTTTTAGATGAAGAATTCTCTTGGAAATCCGGTGTTTCTTCGACGCTTCCTGGAATGACGACACTGACTCCACTGACGATGCGATGATTGTGAAGCAGGGGAGTCCCAGAAAAGCGCGTTTCCACCCGCAAGTCTTCTACAATAACAGGTTGTTGGCTTGATAGGGTATATCCCGCTTGGGACTCCCGACTCGCGCTAACACTCGCATAACCGACTAACCCTTGATGCCAACCGACTCCAGCCCGCAGAAGCAAAGCATGACCATTCGCCATTAATTCTAAAACTTTGCAGTATTCAACCTCCAGGGTACGAGCCACCAGGGAAACGGCTTCATCAATCAATACCGACAAATCTAGTCCGGTTAAGGCTCGTTGTCCGAGATAAGCAACCGCCGCTTGTTGCTGGGCTTGCGCCTGTAGCGTGGCGAGTAACTGATGTTCAACTTGAGACGAAGATTGACGGTTACTCAGCTCCCGATTAATACTAACATAACCGAGAAGGTCATTCAACTCATCTCGCAGAGGAATTAGAGTGCTTTCACAAGTTAGAGTGCTACCCGTTTTGCGGGTATAATTGAACTCGTAGGTGTTTTTAATATCGGCTTTTACAGGCACTTCACAGGAGGTCAAAGAGGTTTGATATTCTGAGGCAATCAGAGCATCAAAAATCGGTAAATTAAATTCAGCGATAAACCGACCGATGACTTCAGATTGAGCATATCCAAAGAGGCGTTCAGCCGTTGAATTCCAGTCCATAATTTTACCGTGAGGGTCGATCAAAATGATGGCTTCTTGTAGATTTTGAATCTGTGATAGCTGTTGGAGCAATATGTTATCAACAATTTGTCGGCGACTCAGATTAACGAAGGTGAGGATAATCGCAGGTTCGTCATTGTAGGTAAAGGATTGCATAGACAGAGAAGCCCAAAAGCCTTTATCCTTTCGTCGTTTGAGTTGAACTTCAAGATTATCAATTGTTCCCCTTTGATCGAGCATTTTTAACAATATCTCATAATCTTCGTAGCGGTAGTAGAGATCGGATTGTGAATATTCTTTTTGTTTTTCTGCGGATAATCCAAGAGTCTGACTAAATCGAATATTGCAGTAAATTAAGCTCTGATCAGTTGCCCGAAAAATAGCGAGTGGCACGGGTGTAAATTCAACAATGCTCTGGATTTCGTTTAAACTGAGTTTTTGGGTATTTTTCATCTCTAAACCTGCATGAGAATAGCGGATGACATAATGATTGATTCTCTCTAGTTTTTCATCCTCTTTATGCTGATTGTTTTGAGACACTACTAAATTCCTTGAAGGTTTTTTCTTTAGGGTTTTACTAACTTTATTTTAAACATAGAACCTCATTTTTTGATTTTTTAATCAATCTTAAAACTTGATCTTAGGTGTCCTATAATTGGAGACAGTTGATTATTTGAACTAAGATTCATTTTACTCGGATTTGGCCGAGCATTATGACTTTCTTAAAAAAACTTTAATAAAGGGTAAACGACTGCAACTCCAGTCAACTCTAATGTTCCTCCTCTCCCTGTATAACAGTATGTTCGATCTCTCGTGGAAAATACGGTTTTTTACGGTTTTTTGATGAAAACAAGCTAAGGTTTCTCCGTAAAAACACGGATTTCCTTATTTTAACTAGAATTAATTAATAACCAGGAGTTTGAGGATTAGCCGCCCAAATCTTCAACATCAACTCTGAGCGTTGTTGAACAAGCCTTAGAAAGTCTACTGACAAAGTTGTTAAAAAGTCTATGACATCCAATAAACCTCCTATTCTGTTAACTCTTTTAGTTTTAGCACTGCTTGGAAGTTCAATTACTTTGAATTTCCTGCTATTTAACCGAGGTAAACAATATTACCTTGAACTCAATCTAACCCGTTTAGACCCCTTGGGTTGGAACGCCTATCCTCTAGACTCAAACCCACCCCCGAAAACTAATTCTAGAGTGCGTTTAGTCTTTTTTGGGGACTCCAGAGCCGCGAGTTGGCTATCACCCGATATGGAGGGATATGAATTTATTAACAGGGGAATTGGTTCCCAGACTTCGATACAAACCCTTCAACGATTTGAGCAACATATTAAACCCCTAGAACCCGATATCGTGCTGATTCAAGTTGGGGTTAACGACTTAAAAACGATTGCCTTATTTCCGAAGCGAAAAGAATTAACCCTTGCTGATTGTAAAACGAATATTCAGCAAATTGTAGAACAATCAAAAGCGTTAGGTGCAGTCGTTATCTTAACCCCTATTTTACCAGTCGGGGAAATACCCCTTGAACGTAAACCCTTCTGGTCAGATGATGTTACTCTGGCAATTAAAGAAGTGAATACCTATATTAACAGTTTGGCGAGTGAAAACGTTATTATATTTGATCCGTTCTCGATTTTGGTTGATGAAAAAGGGGTTGTAAAACGGGAATATAGCAAAGATGAATTGCATCTAAACTCCCAGGGATACAAGGTACTAAATCAAGAATTCATACAGTTCTTAAACTCCCTATAATAAAATAATAGTAGAAACGTTATAGCGGTGTGCGCTCGTATGAGGTACAAACCAGAAACCCGGTTTCTGCTAGAAACCGGGTTTCTACCCATTAAACTCCCTATAATAAAATAATAGTAGAAACGTTAAAGGTGAATAATGACGGCAACTTTTTCTGATAATGCGATCGCAATTCCGCCCCTGCGCGAGTGGCATTCAGCAACTTGGGAAGATTATATCACCTTGCGGGATGCTCCCATTAAAGAGCGCATGAAGTTAGCGTATAATCAAGAAAAACTCTGGGTTGATATGGGTGGAGAAGGGATTAATCATTCAATTGTTAGCGATTTGTTTACCAGTTTACTGTTTTTTTGGGCAATTCAACGACCCGAACAAATGTTTACCTCTTTGGGAAGATGTTTAATCGAAAAACCCGAAACTCAAGCCTGTGCGCCGGATTTGGTATTGTATATTGGAGAAGATTATCCGCAGTGGAAACCGGGAGAACCTGACAGAATTAATTTAACTCAGTGGCGAGTTCCGAACTTAGTCGGAGAAATATCAGATACAACGTTAGCAGATGATTTAGACCAACAAAAACATCTCTATGAAGCGTTAGGAATCCCCGAATATTGGGTGATAGATGTACGCGGACAGCGAGTATTTGCCTTTCAGTTACAAGAGGGAAAATACAAAATTTCTACCGAATCTTTAGCGTTGAACGGGTTGCAAATTTCCGTGTTAGAAGAAACGTTAAAACGACTCGGCGAGGGAACTAATACCAGTGCAGCCGCTTGGTTTACTCAACAAATTGTTAACTTATCCAATTCTTAAAAAATATAAATGCTTTGAGCGTTCCGGTGAAAATTGGGGCGATCGCCATTTTACTTTTATTCTCATTCAATAAAAACTGCTATAATTAGTTAGGTTAAACCGTTCAGGAGATTTAATCATGCAGGCATTTGAAGTCATGGGAACCGTTGATGAAAAAGGACAATTGGTTTTAGATCAGTCCCTAGAAATAGGTCAGAAAAGTCGGGTAAAAGTTATTGTTTTAGTGACTCAAGAGGATGAATCTGAATCAGATCCAGATGATACCCCGGTTGAAGAAATTAAAGCCAGTTTAAGACGTGCGTTAAAGGAAATGAAATCTGGACAAAGAATTCCTTTAGAAAAAATGTGGGAGGGGATAGATGCAGAATAATTCATCATTTGTTAATATTGATTTAACACCTGAGTATAAGCGAAATTTAAAAGAGTTAGCTAAAAAATACCGAAATATTCGTTCTGATACTCAGTCTGTTATTACAGAACTACAAAAGGGGAATTTCCTTGGCGATCGCTTATCTGGAATTGGGGAAAATTATTTTATCTATAAAGTCAGAGTGAAAAATAGTAATCTTCAAAAAGGGAAAAGCGCAGGCTATCGATTAATTTATTGTGTTGAATCTCCCAATTCGGTTTTATTGTTAACAATTTACAGTAAATCGGAACAGGAAGATATTAGCGTTCAGGCAATTAATTCTATTCTAGATGAATTTGAAGCTGATGAAATATCTGAACAATGAAAAAATACCACTGTAGCCGCTTGGTTTACTCAACGAATTGTTAACTTATCCAACTATTCGCGATCGCCATATTTCGTCAAGCAGGTAATATAGTTAAAGAGAGATGATGCTATGACGGCTATTACTAAAGTTGGAAATGGGGAGATGTGAACAATGGCTACAGACAAAGCGTACCGCAAAGCAGAAAAACGCATTAAAAAGGCACGGCAAGAGGGTGCAACCGAACTCGACCTGAGCAATCTGGGACTGACTGAGTTACCCGAGGCGATCGGCAACCTCTCCCAATTGCAGACGCTTGACCTCGGTGGCAACCAACTAACAACCCTACCGGAATCTTTCGGCAACCTCTCCCAATTGCAGATGCTTTTGCTCCATAACAACCAACTGACAACCCTACCGGAATCTTTCGGCAACCTCTCCCAATTGCAGACGCTTTTCCTCAGTGACAACGAACTGACGGAGTTACCGGAATCATTCGGCAACCTCTCCCAATTGCAGACGCTTTACCTCCTAAGCAACCCACTAACAACCCTACCGGAATCTTTCGGCAACCTCTGCCAATTGCAGACGCTTAACCTCCAAAGCAACGAACTGACGGAGTTACCGGAATCTTTCGGCAACCTCTCCCAATTGCAAACGCTTAACCTCTTAAGCAACGAACTGACGGAGTTACCGGAATCTTTCGGCAACCTCTCCCAATTGCAGACGCTTGGCCTCCACAGCAACGAACTGACGGAGTTACCGGAATCTTTCGGCAACCTCTGCCAATTGCAGGCGCTTAACCTCCTAAGCAAAGAACTGACAACCCTACCGGAATCTTTCGGCAACCTCTGCCAATTGCAGACGCTTAACCTCCAAGGCAACGAACTGACGGAGTTACCGGAATCTTTCGGCAACCTCTGCCAATTGCAGACGCTTGACCTCAATGGCAACGAACTGACGGAGTTACCGGAATCTTTCGGCAACCTCTCCCAATTGCAGAGGCTTAACCTCCAAGGCAACGAACTGACGGAGTTACCGGAATCTTTCGGCAACCTCTGCCAATTGCAGGCGCTTTTGCTCGATAACAACGAACTGACGGAGTTACCGGAATCTTTCGGCAACCTCTGCCAATTGCAGGCGCTTTTGCTCGATAACAACAAACTGACGGAGTTACCGGAATCTTTCGGCAACCTCTCCCAATTGCAGAAGCTTGGCTTTGGTAGCAACGAACTGACGGAGTTACCGGAATCTTTCGGCAACCTCTCCCAATTAGAGACGCTTTTGCTCGATAACAACGAACTGACGGAGTTACCGGAATCTTTCGGCAACCTCTCCCAATTGCAGGAGCTTTTCCTCAGTGACAACCAACTGACAACCCTACCTGAAGCTTTCGGCAACCTCTCCCAATTGCAGGCGCTTTTGCTCGATAACAACGAACTGACGGAGTTACCGGAATCTTTCGGCAACCTCTCCCAATTGCAGAAGCTTTTCCTCAATGACAACGAACTGACGGAGTTACCGGAATCTTTCAGCAACCTCTCCCAATTGCAGACGCTTGACCTCGAGGAGAACCTACTGACAACCCTACCGGAATCTTTCGGCAACCTCTCCCAATTGCAGACGCTTGACCTCGATGAAACAATGGCTACAGACGAGGCGTACCGCGAAGCAGAACAACGCATTGAAAAGGCACGGCAAGAGGGTGCCACCAAACTCGACCTGAGCGATTTGGAACTGACTGAGTTACCCGAGGCGATCGGCCAACTCTCCCAATTGCAGCAGCTTTACCTCCAAAGCACCGAACTGACGGAGTTACCGGAATCTTTCGGCAATCTCTCCCAATTGCAGACGCTTGAGCTTGGTAGCAACCAACTGACGGAGTTACCGGAATCTTTCGGCAACCTCTGCCAATTGCAGACGCTTTACCTCTATAGCAACCAACTGACGGAGTTACCGGAATCTTTCGGCAACCTCTCCCAGTTGCAGGCGCTTTTCCTCAGTTACAACCAACTGACGGAGTTACCGGAATCTTTCGGCAACCTCTGCCAATTGCAGACGCTTGACCTCGAAGGCAACCAACTGACGGAGTTACCGGAATCTTTCGGCAACCTCTCCCAATTGCAGAGGCTTGAGCTTGGTTACAACCAACTGACGGAGTTACCGGAATCTTTCGGCAACCTCTCCCAATTGCAGACGCTTGACCTCCGTAGCAACCAACTAACAACCCTACCGGAATCATTCGGCAACCTCTCCCAATTGCAGACGCTTTACCTCTATGAAAACCAACTGACGGAGTTACCGGAATCTTTCGGCAACCTCTCCCAATTGCAAACGCTTAACCTCAATGGCAACGAACTGACGGAGTTACCGGAATCTTTCGGCAACCTCTCCCAATTGCAGACGCTTAACCTCCAAAGCAACGAACTGACGGAGTTACCGGAATCTTTCGGCAACCTCTCCCAATTGCAGACGCTTAACCTCCAAAGCAACCAACTGACGGAGTTACCGGAATCATTCGGCAACCTCTCTCAATTGCAGACGCTTTACCTCCAAAGCAACCAACTGACGGAGTTACCGGAAGTGATCGGCAACCTCTCCCAATTGCAGACGCTTAACCTCTATAACAACCAACTGACAACCCTACCAGAAGTTATCGGCAACCTCTCCCAATTGCAGACGCTTAACCTTGATAGCAACCAACTGACAACCCTACCGGAAGTTATCAGCCAACTCTCCCAATTGCAGGAGCTTCTCCTCAATAACAACCAACTAACAACCCTACCGGAAGTTATCAGCCAACTCTCCCAATTGCAGGAGCTTGACCTCAATAACAACCAACTGACAACCCTACCGGAATCTTTCGGCAACCTCTCCCAATTGCAGAAGCTTAACCTCCGTAGCAACCAACTAACAACCCTACCGGAAGTTATCAGCCAACTCTCCCAATTGCAGACGCTTGACCTCAATAACAACCAACTGACAACCCTACCGGAATCTTTCGGCAACCTCTCCCAATTGCAGACGCTTGAGCTTGGTAGCAACCAACTAACAGAGTTACCGGAATCTTTCGGCAACCTCTCCCAATTGCAGAGACTTTTCCTCAATAACAACCAACTGAAAACCCGACCGGAAGTTATCAGCCAACTCTCCCAATTGCAGTGGCCTAATCTCAATAACAACCCACTAACAACCTGACCGGAATCTTTCGGCCAGCCGTTTTTCAAGAATTAACAGAAGATTAATAGATGTTAAACGTGACCATTGATGAAATTTTGAGCGACCCGTTAAAATATCTAAGCCAAGTCAAAGCGGGTGAAACGTTTGTTATTATCCAAGCCGATCGCCCCATTGCTGAACTTAGACCGATTCCACCCGGTAATAAAAAACTCAGACCTTATGGTTTATGTGCTGGAGAATTCACTGTTTCCGATGACTTTGATGCACCTTTACCCGATGATATTTTGAGTGCCTTTGAGGAACAATGAAAATTTTATTAGATACACATATTTTTTTGTGGTTTATTAGTGGAGATGATCAACTATAAACAGATATTTGTAACACAATTTGCCATCTAAATAACGAAATTTCTCTCAGTATGGAGAGTTGCGAATATTTCCACAAGAGAAAATAACCGTATTTTTTGCATCTACAAACTTGGGGGGTTTATCGATACCATAATCAAAGATACCTATATGGAGAACATCAACTATGCTAGAAGCCTACCGTCAACACGCGGCTGAACGAGAAGCTTTGGGGATTCCGCCCCTACCCCTCAACGCCCAACAAACCTCTGAACTCTGCGAACTCCTGAAAAACCCGCCAGAAGCCGAGAAAGAATTCTTAATGGAGTTGCTGCGCGATCGCATTCCCCCCGGAGTTGATGAAGCCGCCTACGTCAAAGCGGGATTTTTAACCGCCGTCGCCAAGGGAGAAATTGACTGTCCCCTCCTGTCTCCTCAAGGGGCGATCGACCTGTTGGGAACCATGATCGGGGGTTATAATGTACAATCGCTGGTTAGTTTCCTCAAATCCCCCGATTCTAACGTAGCCAGTGAAGCCGCCACCGCCCTCAGTAAAATCACCCTGGCTTTTGACACCTTTAACGATGTTCTCGCCCTCTCTGAAGTCAATCCCTACGCCAAACAAGTGATAGATGCTTGGGCGGAAGCCGACTGGTTTATTCGTCGTTCAAAAGTTCCTGAAAGCATCACCGTAACTGTTTTTAAAGTTGGGGGTGAAACCAACACCGATGACTTATCTCCCGCCCCCCACGCTACCACTCGCCCCGATATTCCCCTTCATGCTTTGGTGATGTTAGAGTCAAGAATGCCGGAGGGAATTCAAACGATTGCTGAACTCAAACAAAAAGGTCATCCAGTGGCTTATGTTGGCGATGTTGTGGGAACAGGTTCGTCTCGGAAATCGGCAATTAATTCGCTGTTATGGCATATTGGCGATGATATTCCTTTTGTTCCCAATAAACGGGCGGGCGGTTATATTTTAGGCGGAAAAATTGCCCCTATTTTCTTTAATACAGCCGAAGATTCTGGGGCGTTACCTATAGAATGTGATGTCACTTCTCTGAATACAGGTGATGTGATTACCATTTATCCCTACAAAGGAGAAATTACCAAAGTAGGGGCGAATGGTGATTCGCCCGAAGTTATTTCTACCTTCACATTAAAGCCCGAAACCATATTAGATGAAGTTCGCGCAGGCGGACGAATTCCCTTACTTATTGGACGCAGTTTAACGGATAAAACCCGTGAAGCTTTGGGTTATAAACCCTCAACTTTATTCACCCGTCCAATCACTCCAGAAGACACTGGAAAAGGCTTCACTCTCGCTCAAAAAATGGTCGGAAAAGCTTGTGCTTTACCCGGGGTTCGTCCGGGGACTTCTTGTGAACCGATGATGACAACAGTAGGTTCTCAAGATACCACTGGGCCGATGACCAGAGATGAGTTAAAAGAACTCGCTTGTTTAGGATTTTCGGCTGATTTAGTCATGCAAAGTTTCTGTCATACTGCGGCTTATCCTAAACCCGTTGACATCAAAACTCACCAACTATTACCCGATTTCTTCGCAACACGAGGCGGGGTTGCATTGCGTCCGGGTGATGGTATTATTCACTCTTGGTTAAACCGAATGTTGTTACCCGATACAGTGGGAACTGGGGGAGATTCTCACACTCGTTTTCCATTAGGAATTTCCTTCCCCGCAGGTTCAGGTTTAGTGGCGTTTGCTGCGGCTTTAGGCGTCATGCCATTAGATATGCCAGAATCGGTTTTAGTGAAGTTTTCCGGGGAATTACAACCCGGTGTAACGCTGCGAGATATTGTCAATGCTATTCCTTGGGTAGCGATGCAACAAGGAAAGTTAACTGTTGGCAAAGAGAACAAACAAAATGTGTTCAACGGCCGTATTATGGAGATGGAAGGCTTACCGGATTTAAAAGTTGAACAAGCTTTTGAATTAACGGATGCGACTGCTGAACGCTCTTGTGCAGGGTCTACGATTAAGTTAGGCGTTGAGACAATTTCTGAATATTTGCGGTCAAATATTGCCTTGATGACGAATATGATTGCACGCGGATATCAGGATAGTAAAACCTTAACCCGTCGCATTGCCAAAATGCAACAATGGTTAGCCAATCCTCAGTTAATGGAAGCAGACCCCGATGCAGAATATGCTGATATTATCGAAGTCAATTTGAACGACATCAAAGAACCGATTGTTGCTGCACCCAATGACCCCGATAATATTAAGTTAATGTCGGAATGTGCCGGAGACAAAATTGATGAGGTGTTCATCGGTTCTTGTATGACGAATATCGGTCATTATCGGGCGGCGGCGAAAGTATTAGAAGGGGAAAAAGTGAAGGTTCGCTTGTGGGTTTGTCCGCCGACTCGCATGGACGAACAACAGTTAAGAAATGAAGGGATTTACGGTGTATTTGCTGCGGCAGGTGCAAGAACAGAAATGCCCGGATGTTCGCTATGTATGGGGAATCAAGCAAGGGTTGAAGATGGCGTAACAGTGTTTTCAACTTCGACTCGAAACTTCAATAATCGCATGGGGAAAGATGCGCGAGTTTATCTCGGTTCGGCGGAATTAGCAGCCGTTTGTGCGGTGTTAGGACGCATTCCAACGGTTGAGGAATACAAGGAGATTATTACGAAGAAACTCGACCCGTTTGCTGCGGATTTATACCGTTATCTCAACTTCAATGAAATTGAAGGTTTTGAAGATGAAGGGCGGGTTATTTCCGTTGAGGATATGCCAAAAATTGAGGATATTTTGGGTATTCCTGCGTTGACCTAACTCTCCTTCCCTGGGAGGGAATAGACCTAACCCCCCTAGCCCCCCTTCCCTGCGAGGGAATGAGGGAATTAGATTAAAAGTAACAATCTTACTCCCCTCGCCTCACCCCCCTTTTTAAGGGGGGATCAAGGGGGGATTGGAGAGGGGTTGGGGAATAGACCTAACCCCCCTAGCCCCCCTTCCCTACGAGGGAATGAGGGAATTAGATTAAAAGTAACAATCTTACTCCCCTCGCCTCACCCCCCTTTTTAAGGCAGGGCCGTTTCATTCTAACAAAATCCAAAGCCTAGACCACCTGTTATTAAGCCATCTTTGACCCTCTGTAATTGACACAAAGCCTAAAAGTCTAAAAAGATTAATTGCAATAGTTTGAAGAA
>NZ_JAYGHR010000106.1:0-25716 GCF_034932365.1 Limnoraphis robusta BA-68 BA1
ACACCGTACCGCCGGGCTGGCGGAATCGGGACTCTGCAATGGGTCGAAAGTCTGTGGACATGACGTAAGACGGGGACATAATCAACCAAGGTTGGTAGTGTACGCAGATGTGGGTGAAGCAGAAACCGTGCATTCTGAAGTCTAGGAATCCCTCGCTTTTAGCGAGGGGAGGATGTCAACTAATCTTCCTCGTAGCCATCATCAATCAGTTCATCATCCAAAAAGGGAGAACTGTCTTTGAGAAAGCCGTCGGACTCTTCATCGATCTCCAAATCAATCGGGTCAATCTTACCAGGACTGCTGTAAGAACGAGCCGTGCGGTCATCAAAAACAACATCTTTCAACTCATCTTCAGAGTCTTCCAGGTAACTCATACCACTGCTGTCTAAGCTAAAATCCCCCGCCGCCAAGTCTTCATAGGCATTGAATCCGCTTCCTGCCGGAATCAACCGACCGATAATCACGTTTTCTTTCAAGCCTCGTAACCAGTCAGACTTGCCTTCAATCGCAGCTTCAGTTAACACCCGAGTCGTTTCTTGGAAACTCGCAGCCGAGATAAAGCTATCAGTATTCAAAGAAGCCTTCGTAATCCCCAACAACATCGGTGTATAACGAGCAGGAGCGCCGCCTGTGATAGACATCGCTTCATTGACTTGTTCAACCTGGCGAAGTTCGACCAGTTCTCCCGGTAACATCGTTGTATCCCCACCATCATCAATCCGCACCTTCGAGGTCATTTGTCGAACAATCACCTCAATATGTTTATCAGAAATATCAATCCCCTGAGACTGATAAACCGACTGCACCTCATTGACTAAGAAAGCTTGGCAATGTTGAAAACTCAGCAAAGCCGCATCATAAATTCCATCATGAGCTTGATGATAATTAAAGAAAACTTCCACAATCTCGTGAGGATTAGCAGGCCCGTCGGTTAACGGTTGACCGACATCCACCATTTGTCCATCGGAAACAATTACTGTTTGCCCAGGTAACAACGGATAATCAGTAATCGTGCCATCATTTTCAATCACCCGCAACTCCACAATCTCATCGGTAACGTTCACTTGAGCAGTACCCGGATGTCGAGCCAGAATACAGGCTTCTTTGGGTTTACGAGCCTCCAACAGTTCCTCAATTCGAGGTAAACCTTGAATAATATCTCCGGTTTTCGCCCGTTCAAACACCAGCAACACCAAATTATCGCCCCGTTGAACCAAATCTCCATCATTCAGGTGCAGAATCGCTCCAGACGAAACCCGGTAAGGACGACCCAGACGCAGAACAATTTGATCCCCGACCACCGATGCAGCCAGTTGAGACTCAGAAGTTGCCCCATCAGATTCAGACTGAGTGAGATCGCTCTGGGCTGTTGCCCGATTCGCCTTATGAACAGCAATCACCTGTCCAGATTCCGGCAGTGTAACTTTCGGCGGGATTTCACAACCTTCAACCACCAACTGACCCGGTTTAAGTGTAACTCCCTGTGCGATTTCACAACCTTCAACCACCAACTGACCCGGTTTAACAGTCGGTGTAAGACCAGGGGCTAGATCGATTTTCATTTGGTCAGCATCCCGCACCAGCAAAATCCGCCGTTGAATTTCCGTACCCGAACGAATCCCACTGATAATACCCTCATCCTTACAGAGGATTTCAGTCCGGCTAACAACAGCCCCAGGTTCAATCTCATCACCATCCTTCACCAGTAAACGAGTGCGAGTGCTACCTTGAGTCGCATCAGCCACGATATCGCGCCGAATCACCAGAGACTCTAAAATCACCAATTGCAGGCGCATCAAATCCGGGTCTTCCTCGTGGGGAATCAACTCAATATCAGCAGCCAGTTGCGGAGCCTCAGTACCAATATTAATCACCAACTGAGTTCGCAGCAGTTCCACCCCTTCCACCGAACGAACCCGCTCACCATCCTTGTAAGTCAAACGTTGAACCGCTTGCAGAGAAATAGACTCATTAAGAGACTCTTGAGAAGGAATCGGCGGCGTTTCCGGCACATGAAACTCAGTAACAGGTCGCAATAATAATGCAGGACCCTCGGGAGTTTCTACATATTCAATGTAGTGCAGTTCCTTAGCCACAATTCCTGGAATTACTTCTTGTCCGGGATTAGCAATTTGCCCATCAATCGCCATCACCATTTCCGGGTCATCCACCAGATGGAGTTCTCCCGGTTTGATCACGATTTCCCGCAAAATGTCGTTTTTCTGCGTAACTTCTATCACCCCATTAGACTGACAGAAGATGTCTTTAACGACTTCAGTACCCGCCTCCACATATTGACCATCTTCAGCCAACAACAGCGAAATATCCTTATTCACCTCGTGACATTCTTCTGGAATCCACAGCAGAGTACCACCTTGTATGACTTCGTAGCCTTGTTTAGCCTTGCTACGTTTAGCCACCTCCACCCCAGCATATTTAATAATGCCTCCAGTCGGAGTGCGATAGCTGTCGTCCATCAACTCAGCAATCACCTCATGGTTTTCCACCTTGCTCCCCGGCGTCACCTTCAGCAAAAAGCGATTATTGCTCGTCGTTTCAATCACATATTGTTCACGACCTTGAAGTTGCTGTATCCGCACCAACGCTTGGTCTAACAACACAGAAGCCGTAATAATCTCAATCTCCCGAGGCAGTTCAGCTTCAGCCGTCTCTCGAACCGTCGAAATCATCGGGTCCTGAAGAGAAGGAACCTCACCCTCTATCGCCACAGTAGAAGACCGATTTTCGCTTTGATTAATCCGAACAATTCCCCCATGTTCAGAAACCAATCGAGTTTGAGCCAGTACACTGCCGTTTTCAACCCGATCTCCGTTTTTAACCACAGGTTCCGCTCCAGGAGGTAAGTTATACACCTCACCCGACAAAATCCAAATCAAACCTCCTCGGGAGGCGATTCGGGTCATGTTCCCCTGACGGTCTGTTTTTTCTTCGGCGATAACATCAGCAAATTTGACTTCACCCGCTAAGTCAGTAGCAACGTCTTTTGTCGCTTTTTCCGTCGTTTTCCGAGCAGTACGACCGCCTGCTGGAATTTCCACAAGGATTTGATCGGCCTTAACAGGCTGGCTATTTTGGACAATTAGGGTACTGCCTTGAGAGACGTTAAAGGATTCGGTGCGATCGCCATTTTCTACCGTGATTAGACCATTACTTTCAATGTAGTAAGCATCATCTCCGTGACGAGTTCGGAATGCTCGCAATCGCAGTTTTTTCGGGATACGAACCACTCCATCAAAAGGTGCTTTGATAATTTCGGCAGCTTCAGCCGTAAAAACCCCTCCAGTGTGGAAGGTTCGCATCGTTAATTGAGTTCCCGGTTCACCAATCGATTGAGCCGCAATAATCCCGATAGCCTCGCCTAAATCAACCATCGACGCATGAGCCAAACTCCAGCCATAGCAATGCTGACAAACAGAGCGCGTCGCCTCACAAGTTAAAGGACTACGCACAAATACTTCCTTGACTCCCGATTGGCCGATAGCCGCCGCCAAATCAGCACAAATCGCTTGGTTGCGAACCGCAAGTTTTCCTTCAAAACTGACGATTTCTCCAGTTTCGGGATGTTTGACTTCTGCTGCTAATACTCGGCCAAACAAGCGGTCTTGAAGGGGAATCAGAGTGCGTTCACCATCGGTCATACTTCGCACCCAGAGACCTCGTTCAGTTGAACAGTCGATTTCCCGCAAAATAACGTCTTGGGCGACATCCACCAAACGCCGAGTCAAATATCCCGAGTCAGCAGTCCGCAACGCGGTATCAACTAGACCTTTACGAGCGCCGTAGGAGGAGATGATGTATTCGGTAACGGTTAATCCCTCGCGGAAGTTGGTTTTAATCGGCAAGTCGATAATTTCCCCTTGGGGGTTTGCCATCAGTCCCCGCATTCCGACCAACTGGCGCACCTGAGAAATGTTGCCTCTCGCTCCAGAAAATGCCATCATGTAAACGGAGTTGAGGGGATTGGTCGATTTGAAGTTCCGCACCACTTCATCTTTGAGGGCCTCAGAAGTTCCGTTCCAGGTATCAACGACTTTCTGAAAGCGTTCGACTTCAGTGATTTCTCCTTTGGTATAGCGGCGTTCCGTGCGGCGAATTTCTTCTTGGGCTTCGTCTAGGAGACTCCGTTTAGAAGGCGGAACTTGTAAATCTTCGACACTGATGGAAACTCCGGCTCGTGTAGCATAGCGGAATCCCATATCCTTCAATTCGTCTGCAATCTGAGCAGTACGAGCAGTACCATAATGGGTAAATGCCCAAGAGATTAACTTCTTGAGTTGCTTCTTGTCAATAATTTGGTTACGGAAGATTTTTTGGCTTTCAGTCATGGGTTTTTTCGGTGAACAGTTATCAGTTATCAGTTGTAGGGGCAATTCATCAACTGCTTCACTCCGATACGAGTGAGCGTAGGGGCGGACTCCACGTAGATGTGCGTTTGTCACAGACAACCTATATAAACCCGCCCCCTCACAGTCAACAGTTATCCAGCCAAAGGCAATGGGGAGTATTCCCCGTACTTAAGTGAGGACATCTTGGACAGTTTTATTAAAAATAATTCGACCCGGTGTAGTCCGCACATACTGGGACAAAATATGGCCATCTTTGTCTTCTCGAACTCGACGAGTAAGCTGTCCAGTTTTTTCACCAGCATAGATTCTCGTAACAACACCATCGCTGTTCGTTTCCTCCTTGTCCAGTCGTTCAGGTTCGCCTGTCAGCACAACGCCATTAAAGCGCACCCAGACCATCGCGTGTAGGTCTACCGCTCCTTGTTCATAGGCAGTGATCGCATCCACTAAGCTGGCAAAATAGGTGTTAGCTCCTTTTAGGGCTGCCGGATTTTCAGCCGTGAGATAATAACAGCCCAAAACCATATCTTGGCTAGGCGTTACAATCGGAGAACCCGTTGCCGGAGACAGAATATTATTAGAAGCCAGCATCAACAGTCGAGCTTCTGCTTGTGATTCAATGGACAGGGGAACGTGAACCGCCATTTGGTCGCCATCAAAGTCAGCGTTAAATGCCGGACAAACCAGAGGATGTAACTGAATCGCTCGTCCTTCAACCAATAGCGGTTCAAAGGCTTGAATCCCCAAACGGTGTAATGTCGGCGCTCGGTTTAGCATGACCGGATGACCGGAAATTACTTCTTCTAAAACATCCCAAACGCTGGGGTCATTGCGTTGAATCAACTTCTTCGCAGCTTTAATGTTATTGACCAAACCTTGGCGAATTAACCGATGAATCACAAAGGGTTGAAACAACTCAATCGCCATTTCTCGGGGTAAGCCACACTGGTGCATCTTCAGTTTGGGGCCAACCACAATCACAGAACGTCCCGAGTAATCTACCCGTTTTCCGAGTAAGTTCTGCCGAAAACGACCTTGTTTCCCTTCGATAATATCGGACAGGGATTTTAAGGGGCGATTATTGGCCCCCACAACTGTTCGTCCTCGCCGACCATTATCAATTAAGGCATCCACAGCTTCTTGCAACATCCGTTTTTCGTTGCGGATAATGATTTCGGGTGCCAATATTTCCTGCAAACGAGCCAGACGATTATTCCGGTTAATCACCCGACGATAAAGATCATTGAGGTCACTGGTGGCAAAGCGTCCCCCGTCTAACTGCACCATCGGTCGCAAGTCAGGGGGAATCACGGGAATGACGTGCAGCACCATCCATTCCGGTTTAGAACCTGTCGCGATGAAGTTATCAATCACCCGCAGGCGTTTAATCAATTTGGCGCGTTTTTGTCCTTTCGCCGTAGCGATTTCTTCGCGGAGTCGTTCGGCTTCTTCTTCTAGGGGAATATCATCAAGCAGTTGGGAGATCGCTTCGGCTCCAATCCCCACTTCTACGCCACTGAGGGTTGTATCCTCACTGTACATTTGTTCTTCGATTTCTAGCCACTGCTCTTCCATCAACAACTGTTTGTAGGAGAGATTTTCGGCATTACCGGGGTTGAGAACGACGTAGGCGTTGAAGTAGACGACTTGCTCGACATCTCGCAAAGGCATATCCAGCAAAATCGCCATATAGCTGGGAATCCCTTTAAGATACCAAACATGAGTTACCGGAGCAGCCAGCTTGATATAGCCCATGCGATGGCGACGGACTCGGGATTCTGTCACCTCTACCCCACAGCGTTCACAGACAATACCCCGATGTCGAACTCGTTTGTATTTACCGCAATGACATTCCCAATCTTTGGCAGGCCCAAAAATTCGCTCGCAGAATAAGCCATCCATTTCTGGCTTCAGGGTACGGTAGTTAATGGTTTCGGGTTTGGTGACTTCGCCAACGACTTGACCATTGGGTAAAGTCCGTTCTCCCCAAGTCCGAATTCGTTCTGGGGAAGCTAACCCAATTTTGACGTAATCAAAACGTTGTTCTAGTTTAGGCATAATTATGGTTAACGGAATTGTCAACGGATGAGTTAACGGTTGTTGATCGGGGTTAACGCTATAGAAACGGATAGGTTAACTGATGAATCGCGGTTGTTGATGACAGTAACCAGGCACGAAGTTCGTGCATTTCACTGCGGATCTGGGAAATTGATCGCTGAAAACTCTTCACTGGTCACTGGTCACTGTTCACTGGTCACTGTTTAAGAGTCACTGTCGTCTTCTCCAACCGGGGTAAATTCGTAAGTGGGTTTGGAGGGAGTACGTCCCCGATTGGGTTCGTCTGCCATTAAGTCCACTTCCAAATCTCGGCTGATGCCATCGTCACCTGTTTCGACTTTGTGAACGGCAATATCTAAACAGAGAGACTGTAATTCGCGCATCAATACCTTAAAGGATTCTGGCGTGCCGGGGCGAGGAATGGCTTTGCCTTTGACAATCGCGTTGAGGGCTTCGTTACGACCTTGCATATCATCGGATTTAACGGTGAGTAATTCCTGCAAGGTATAAGCAGCACCGAAGGCTTCGAGCGCCCAAACTTCCATTTCTCCAAATCGCTGTCCGCCTTGTTGGGCTTTTCCTCCAAGGGGTTGTTGGGTAACGAGGGAGTAGGGGCCAGTTGAACGAGCGTGGATTTTGTCATCGACGAGGTGAACCAGCTTCAGCATATAAGCCACACCGACGGTTACAGGTTGATCAAAAGGTTCTCCTGTACGACCATCGTAGAGCAGCACTTTACCGGGATTATCGGGGTTAAACAGCCAATCTTTTTTGGTCTGTTCTCGAGCCAGCTTCAACTCTCCATGAACGGTTTCCCGTGACATTTCCTGTCCGTGCATCTCGTCAAACGGAACGACTTTATAACGCATTTTTAAGTTCTCGCCCGCCCATCCCAGCAAACATTCAAAGATCTGGCCGACGTTCATCCGCGACGGTACACCCAAAGGATTCAAGACGATATCCACAGCCCGTCCATCGGGTAAATAGGGCATATCCTCGACAGGCAGAATCCGCGAAACGATCCCTTTATTCCCGTGTCGTCCAGCCATTTTGTCGCCGACTTGGATTTTCCGTTTTTGAGCGACATAAACCCGCACGACCATATTCGCCCCAGGCGGCAGTTCATCCCCTTGTTCACGAGTAAAGACGCGCACATCAACGACCCGCCCTTTTTCGCCGTTGGGAACCCGCAGGGAGTTATCCCGAACATCTCGGGCTTTTTCTCCAAAGATGGCCCGCAGAAGTTTTTCTTCAGGAGGCTGATCGGATTCTCCTTTGGGGGTGACTTTACCCACGAGGATGTCTCCGGCTTCGACCCAAGCCCCAACTCGAATAATGCCGTTAGCATCAAGTTGTCGCAGGGAATCTTCCCCGACGTTAGGAATTTCTCGGGTAATTTCTTCTGGCCCGAGTTTGGTCTGTCGGGCTTCGATTTCGTATTTTTCGATGTGAATGGAGGTGTAGATGTCCTCATAGACGAGGCGCTCACTAATTAAAATGGCGTCTTCGTAGTTGTATCCCTCCCAAGGCATATAAGTCACGATGACGTTGTGACCTAATGCGAGTTCTGCGCCCTCTGTGGAGGAACCATCTGCTAACACTTGTCCGACCACTACTTGGTCGCCTTCGTAGACGAGGGGACGTTGATTTAAGCAGGTATCTTGGTTAGAACGGCTGTATTTCTGTAACTCGTACTCGACTTCTTGGCCTTCGGGTGAGGTGACGCGAATATAAGCGCCATCGACATAGGTGACTTCTCCATCAATTTGAGAGACAATCACCATCCCGGAGTCTCTGGCGGCTTGGGCTTCTAAACCTGTTCCCACGAGGGGCCGTTCGGGTCGCAGCAGGGGAACCGCTTGGCGCTGCATATTAGACCCCATCAGGGCGCGGTTGGCGTCGTCGTGTTCGAGGAAGGGAATCAGTGAGGTAGCAACCGAGATGATTTGAACGGGTGAAACGGCTACATAGTCTACTTGGTCGGGGGTGGTTTCGGTGAAGTCCTGACGATAACGGACGGGAACGACTTCTCCTAAAATGTTGCCTTCGGCATCTGTTGAAACGTCTCCCGGTGCGACTCGTAAATCGTCTTCTTCGTCTGCGGTCATGTAGACGGGAGGCCCATCTCGACGCACGCGGCCGTTTTCGGCGGGATAGTAGGGGGTGGCGATGAACCCATAAGGGTTGACTCGCGCATGGGTAGCCAAGGAACCGATTAAGCCTGCGTTGGGGCCTTCTGGGGTTTCAATCGGACAAATCCGCCCGTAGTGGGAGGGGTGAATATCTCGGACGGCAAACCCGGCTCGTTCTCGGGTTAAACCACCAGGGCCAAGAGCGGAGATCCGGCGTTTATGGGTCAATTCTGCTAAGGGATTGGTTTGATCCATAAACTGGGACAGTTGAGAACTCCCGAAGAATTCTTTAATGGCTGCAACCAGGGGTTTGGGGTTAACTAGAGAAGCAGGTGTTAAGGAGTCGGAGTCACTGACGGTCATGCGTTCACGGATAATCCGTTCTAGGCGGTTTAAACCGACTCGCACTTGGTTTTGTAACAGTTCTCCAACGGAACGCACCCGACGGTTTCCTAAGTGGTCGATGTCGTCGGTTTCGCCGATGTCGTATTCGAGGTTAATCAGGTAATCGATCGCCGCTAAAATGTCGGTGGGGGTGAGTACCCGCATGGTATCGGGTATACTCAGACGCAGTTTGCGATTCAGTTTGTAGCGTCCAACTCGACCTAGATCATAGCGTTTGGCATCGAAGAAGCGATTATTGAGGAGTTGTTCTCCTCCGGCGACGGTGGGAGGTTCTCCTGGACGTAGTTTGCGGTAGAGTTCCATTAAGGCGTCTTCTTCGCTAAATTCGCCTTCTCGATCAATGGTTTTTTGGAAGTAGTCGGGGTGACGCAGGGCGTCGAAGATTTCGTTGTTGGAGAGTCCGAGGGCTTTGAGTAGAACTTGAGCGGAGAGTTTCCGGGTTTTATCGATTCTCACCCAAACGAGATCGTTTTTGTCGGTTTCAAATTTTAGCCAGGCGCCTCGGTTGGGAATGAGGGAAGCGCTGTAAGTCCGACGTTGGTTTTTGTCAATTTCTGATTTATAGTAAACTCCGGGACTGCGAACGATTTGGTTAACAATGACTCGTTCGGCACCGTTGATAATGAATGTGCCGCGTTCGGTCATTAAGGGCAGGTCGCCGATGAAGACTTCTTGTTCTTTGATTTCGCCCGTTTCTTTGTTGATCAGGCGGGTGGGAACGTACATTTGTACGGCGTAGGTGCTATCCCGGCGTTTGGCTTCGTCTACGTCGTATTTGGGCTGTTTGAGTCGATAGTTTTGAGCCAGGAAATGCAGTTCTAGTTTTCCGGTATAGTCGGTGATGGGGGAGAAGCTCTCTAATTCCTCAATCAGTCCGCTTTCGAGGAACCACCGAAAACTTGAACGTTGAATATCGATCAAGTCGGGGAGTAGGAACATCGATTCTTCTGAGTTGGGATTGATCATCGGTTTTGTTTGGGTTTTGGGTAGAGTTGGGATCGAAATGGCGGGGCGATTGAGTTGAAAAAAGATTAGGTTTTAATCATAAACTTTTGACGGCTTTTTGAGGTTTTGGGGATTGTAGGTGATTGATTGTTGATTGATATTGGGCGGAAATTCAATCCTATGGATTTTAAAACGCTCAATCGCAGTTTTTCTCATGCTTACGGTCGGGGTAAGCCGAATAATTGACAGGCGTTTTGAGTGGTTTGCTGGGCGAGGATTTCTAACGGAATGTCTCGGAGTTGGGCGACTTTTTCGGCGACATGACGGACGTAGGCGGGTTCGTTTCGTTTACCCCGATGAGGAACGGGGGCTAGAAATGGACAGTCGGTTTCAACCAACAGGTGATCACTATCGACTAAACGGGCTGAGGCTTGGATTTGATCGGCTTTCTTGAAGGTGACTGTTCCACTGAAGCTGATGTAAAATCCTAGATCTAGAAACCACTGGGTTTCTTCGGGTGTTCCTCCCCAACAGTGCATGACTCCGCGAACCGGGCCGATACGTTCCCAAAACTTTCGCAACAGTTTCGCCATCGGTTCGGCTGCCTCTCGACAGTGAATAATTACGGGTTTGTTGAGGTGGTAAGCAATCTTTAGTTGGGCTTCAAAGACTTGGATTTGCTGTAAGTGATTATCAGCTTTATAAAAGTCCAATCCCATTTCACCAATCGCTACCACACGGGGATCAGATTGTGCTAGCTTGATGATGTGTTCATCGGTTGCGGTTGTCCATTTTTCGGCATCTAAGGGGTGCAAACCGACTGAAAAATACAGGTGTTCGACTTGATCGGCGATCGCCTGTATTGCGGTGAACTCTCCAGGGTGTACACAAGAATGAACCAAACGAACAACACCTGTTGCTTGCCACCGTTGTTTGATCGCTTCTAAGTCCGATGAGAGGACATCAAAGTTGAGATGAACGTGAGTATCAACGAGCTGCATTATACTTGAGTATTTCGTTGCTGAGTTAGGGGATGGGTCAATGGCAACTGCATTCTAACGTTAATCTTGGGGATGTGGGGCAGCGGCTTTCTGGCATCTGGAGTCGAGTCAACCGTCGAGTAACGCTCTTAAGTTGGGGTTGGGCTTGAGTGATTACACCCAAATCACCTCCGGTTTAAGGGTTCAGATCTCAACGATTTTCTGCAAATCTCCACTCTGACAATTTGCCATTGTTGTTTAACCCACTTGCAAGTTTAGACTTAATTTAGTAAGGATCACTTTTAAATTTCTATGTTTATAACTGCTATCGAAAACTGATATAACACGGGTTCTACCCGTATTAATGCTTCGTTCGGTGCTTCTTCCAGACTATACTGGGTTTCATAGGGTGTCGGCACTTCCTATTCCACAGGCTCAAACCGAATAGCCTTCGGCGAAACGTTCGCGCATTGAGGCTTGCGTTATAGTCACGCTGCATAGATCTATTATCTTATCTTACAGATAGTACCGTTTTGTACCATAAATTGTCTACTAAGTTACTTCTCTAGAATAGCGTGAAGGTTCACTCACACAACGGGGATTTCCCGGTGACTGTGAACAAATTGTTAAAAAGGCTGATTGGGAGAAGAGCTAACTCATCTCCCCTCCACTTTCAGGGATGACAAACGAATTGAACTTCCGCTTGTCTACTTCTGAGTTCCATCACTTAGGACGCTGATGCCTGAGCCTCTGGAGTAGAAAAGTAAGGTTTGAGTGCTTTGGCGAGTCTAGCTTTTTTGTGGGCACCGTTGTTGCGATGCAGGACTCGGTGCTTAACCGCTTTGTCAATTTTACTGTATGCTGCTGCCATTCGCTGGTTCACTTCCGTTAAGTTGTCCTCATTCGGATTGGAAGCATATTTCTCGACCGCAGCGAAATAATTTTTCATTAAGGTTTTCACTGCGGACTTATAAGATTTGTTTCGGAGTCGATTGCGCTCTGCAACTTCGATTCGTTTGATTGCAGACTTAATATTAGCCATAGGTTCGCGTTCTTACCAGATGCGGGTCTTCAGGGTTCTAGATACACAAGTTACAGAAATACTACTATAACATCTTTTCTGCAAAAATTGTAACAGACCCCTGTGGGATTTTGCAGGGGTGTTGGGAGTCACTCACCAGTAGGCAGTAATTTCTGTTAAAAGCCGGAATGTGGGACGGGCGAGGGTAGGATACGTTAAACTATTACAAGAAGTTCGGGAACGCCTAACGTTTTTAATGGATGAAAGGTAATGAGAAACTCGGAAATAGCGACAGGCAAAGACAAAAGAAGAATTTCGGGCGATCGCTTTGGAGTTCAAAGCCTTTTGTGGAGCAGGTTGATGCTTCCGACTGATTCTCAATTCCGTCTTCTAGCCGATAACTCTTCAGGTTGGCACTTCTAATCACCATGCTGCGAATTATCACTCAGTGGGTCGAAGCACAATCAGAACTGCGACGGATCGCCAGTCGTACCCATGATGACATGATCCTTAATAAAGAGGCAACGGTACGGGAAGTGCTGCAAACCGTTAAACGACAAGGTGACAAAGCTCTACTGCACTACACCCAAGAATTTGACCACCAAACCTTAACCCCAGAACAGTTGCGGGTTAGTGGTTCCGAGTTAGATGCTGCCTACCAGCAAGTCTCTAAAGAACTTCTGGATGCGATCCGGTTGGCTGCTCAACAAATTGAAGCTTTTCATCGCCAACGGGTTCCCAAGTCTTGGGTTCAGTTTGGAGAGGATGATGTGGTCTTGGGTAAACGCTACACTCCTGTTGACCGGGCGGGTTTATATGTTCCCGGAGGCCGAGCGGCTTATCCGAGTACCGTCTTGATGAATGCGATTCCGGCGAAGGTCGCTAAGGTTCCTCACGTTGTGATGATTACGCCTCCCGGCCCGGAAGGCAAGGTGAATCCGGCGGTGTTGGTGGCGGCGCAAGTTGCGGGAGTTCAAGAAATTTATCGGGTGGGGGGAGCGCAGGCTGTGGCTGCTTTAGCCTACGGTACGGAAACAATCCCGAAAGTTGATGTGATCACAGGACCTGGTAATGTTTATGTTACTCTGGCGAAGAAGTTGGTCTATGGAACGGTCGGTATTGATTCTTTGGCTGGGCCTTCAGAGGTTTTAATTATTGCTGATAGCAAGGCGAACCCGATTCATGTGGCGGCTGATCTGTTGGCTCAAGCTGAACATGATCCGATGGCGGCGGCGATTTTGCTCACGACAGACTCGGCTTTAGCTCGACGGGTCGTGGCTGAGGTCGAACGTCAGTTAGTGGATCACCCTCGACGAACTTTAACAGAAAAAGCGATCGCTCATTATGGTTTAGTGGTGGTCGTTGAGTCCTTGGAGGCGGCGGCTAAACTCTCGAATGAGTTCGCCCCTGAACATCTAGAACTCGAAGTCGAAGATCCCTGGGCGATTGTTGAAAAAATCCGTCACGCTGGAGCGATTTTCTTGGGCTATTCCACACCGGAAGCGGTGGGAGATTATCTGGCAGGCCCCAATCATACTTTGCCAACTTCGGGAGCGGCTCGTTATGCTTCGGCTTTGGGGGTAGAAACTTTCTTGAAACACTCTAGCTTGATCCAATATTCTCAAACGGCTCTGCAAAAAGTGGCCAATGCGGTGAATATTCTGGCGACGGCGGAAGGTTTGCCTTCTCATGCGGACTCTGTGCGTAAACGCATGGAAAACCCCTCGGGTGAAGTCGATCTTGATAGTCCGTTGTAGCCCCGTTTAATGATCCGTGATCAAGGCTTAAAGTTCGACATTGAGATCAATGATCTTGATCCAAGCAAGGGCTTTGAGTGGCATATCTTGCTATGATTGGAAGTCACGAACAATCGTGACTTGTATCTGGGAGGAGAAGTATTCTGTGCTGAAAACGATTCTGGTTGCTGTTGATGGTTCACCTTTGATGGAGTTAGTGATTCAGGCTCTGGAACAATTTCAATTACAACCGACAACAAATATTATCTTCTCCCATGTCATTCCGACGTTAGAATCCGATAGTGAATCTCTTGCTGATCGTCCTCATCCAGACTCATCGGGAGAATTTTTACAAGAACAACTCAGGCTTTATCAAGATAAGTTAGACTTTCGCAGTGAACTGGAAATCGTTTATGGCGATCCGGCGGTTGAAATTATTCGTCTGGCGAACATTTACAAAGCGGATTTAATTATTCTCGGGAGTCGGGGATTAACGGGATTAAATCGAATTTTACAAGGCTCTGTTAGCGCTCAAGTGGTTGCGGAGGCTAACTGTTCAGTCCTAGTCGTTAAAGAGAATGGAGAATAGCAAAAACTCAATATCCTGAAGGTTAGCTAACGCTTGAAGAAGCCCATACCAAGATCTACAGACCGAATCAAATCTGAATTTTATCTTAAGAAGATTGTTTATTTTTGAATTTGGCTTTATATGTTGTTTGAGGTATAAATAGCTACTGTTGAAGGAGTGGAGTAAAAAATGCCGATTACTAAACGGTGTTTAGCAGAGTTCATTGGAACCTTCTGGTTGGTGTTTGGGGGTTGTGGAAGTGCGGTTCTAGCGGCATCGTTTCCAACTGGTGATATCGCTAATCCCTTGGGAATTGGATTAGTGGGTGTTTCTTTAGCTTTTGGTTTAACCGTTTTAACGATGGCTTATGCCATTGGTCATATCTCTGGATGTCATCTGAACCCAGCAGTTTCCTTTGGTTTGTGGGCGTGCAAGCGCTTTCCCGGTAATGAATTGCTCCCTTACA
Organism: Limnoraphis robusta BA-68 BA1; assembly: GCF_034932365.1. Taxonomy (NCBI): domain Bacteria; kingdom Bacillati; phylum Cyanobacteriota; class Cyanophyceae; order Oscillatoriales; family Sirenicapillariaceae; genus Limnoraphis; species Limnoraphis robusta. Next base: position 14,679 of record NZ_JAYGHR010000106.1, read on the forward strand.
TTGTTGCTCAAGTTCTCGGTGGGATTTTGGGTGCTGCTGTTCTTTTCTTAATTGCCAGTGGTAGCGCTGGGTTTGACGTGAGTGCAGGTTTTGCATCCAATGGCTTTGGAGAACATTCTCCAGGTAAGTATTCGATGGTAGCGGCTTTTGTGGCTGAGTTCGTTTTAACATTCATGTTCTTGATGGTGATTTTGGGTGCAACCGATCGCCGTGCGCCTCAAGGTTTAGCCCCTGTTGCCATTGGTTTAGCTTTAACATTAATTCATTTAATTAGTATTCCGGTGACAAATACTTCTGTCAATCCGGCTCGCAGTACAGCCCCGGCTTTGTTTGTTGGAGGATGGGCGGTGGCTCAACTGTGGTTGTTCTGGATTGCTCCGATTTTAGGCGGAATTGCGGCTGGATTTGCTTATTATTTTGCTTTTGAACCTTCTGCACGGGAGCAAGAACTAAAGCCTGATTTTGAGGGCTAGGTTGAAACAGGTTCGCTCTTTAAACCGATAATTAAACGAAGTCCTATAGGAGCGGGTTAGGTTCAATCTCTGAGCTAACTCGCCTCTACAGGACAGGATATTAGATAGATTCTGGTTCTTGACCGGAAACAACGGGTGCAATATTATTCAATTGCAATTCTGGATGATCACTTTTCACCTGTTGATAGTTCCATTCGTTTTTGAACAGCAAAACAGGTCTGCCCCAACTATCTTTGACGGTGACGGTATTAAATAAACGTCCAACTTTTTCTAAGGCTTCCCAACCGCCATGTACCCAACGGGCTACGCTATAGGGCAGTAATTCGAGAAGGGTTTCTACACCGTATTCTTGCTGGAGTCGGAACTGCACCACTTCAAATTGCAGTTGACCAACGGCGGCTAATATCGGATCGCGTTTGGCTTCGTCGGCGGAATACATGATCTGAACAGCGCCTTCTTCCCGTAACTCGGAAACGCCTTTGCGAAACTGTTTGAACTTAGAGGGGTTGGGGTTTCTCAGGTAGGCGAACAGTTCGGGAGAGAAGCAAGGAATGCCTTCGTATTCGATTTTTTGACCGTTGTAAATGGTGTCACCAATGGCAAATACACCGGGATTATTTAAGCCGATGACATCACCGGGATAGGCGTTGTCAATCGATTCTCGGTCTTGAGCAAACAGTTTTTGAGGACGAGACAAACGGACGGTTTTGCCTGTACGTGCGTGGTTGACGGTCATATCTTTTTCAAATTTTCCCGTACAAACCCGCACAAAGGCGACGCGATCGCGATGTTTGGGGTCCATATTGGCTTGCAGTTTAAAGACAAACCCGGTAAAGTCTGGATACTCGGGGGGAACTTCACCGACGCTGCTGCGATGAACGCCCGGTTTTAAGCCATATTCTAAAAAGGCTTCGAGAAACAGTTTCACGCCGAAGTTGGTCATGGCGCTCCCAAAAAATACGGGAGTCATTTTACCTTGATGGACTTGTTCTAAGTCTAGGTCTGATCCGAGTTCTTTGAGGAGTTCTACATCTTCTTTGAGTTGATAGTATAGATCTTGATCTAATAACGCTTCGATGCGGGGATCTCCCAGGCTAATCACGGTTTCTGCGGCTTCTCGGCTGCCATGATGCGATCGCTGAAAGAGATAGATTTGCTGGGTGCGTCGGTCAAATACGCCTTTAAAACTGTCCCCCATGCCGATTGGCCAGTTAACGGCGTAGGGCTTAAGGCCGAGTTCTTTTTCGATTTCATCTAACAGTTCTAAGGGATCTCGTCCAGGTCGATCCATTTTGTTGATGAAGGTAAAGATGGGAAGACTCCGCATTTTGCAGACTTCAAACAGCTTGCGGGTTTGGGGTTCTAAACCTTTGGCGGCATCTTCCAGCATCACGGCGTTATCTGCTGCGGCTAGGGTGCGATAAGTGTCTTCGCTGAAGTCTTGGTGTCCGGGTGTATCGAGGAGGTTGATTTGATAGCCACTGTACTCAAACTGTAATACGGTGGAGGTGATGGAAATTCCCCGTTGTTGTTCCATCGCCATCCAGTCAGAAGTGGCGTGACGTTGGGTTTTACGGACTTTAACGGCACCGGCTTCGTGAATGGCACCTCCGTACAGAAGGAGTTTCTCGGTGAGGGTGGTTTTTCCGGCGTCGGGGTGAGAGATAATTGCAAAGTTGCGTCTTCGTTCAACCTCTTCTTGGAGTTCGGTTTGAGTTTCTGTAGACATTACAAAGCCTTATTGAAATCTGGAAGCAGAACCGATGAAAGTGACAACAGTTCTAGAGTGCTGGACTTGACGGTAGTGGACTGTTTTTGAGATGCCAGCCTCGCGCGATAGTTTGAGTCTGTGATTCGTCAATTCTATCCTAGATTGGAGCCATCTGACTGCTCAAAAAATTTAGGGGTTGAGTTTTATTTTAATTTAAATAAACTTGAATATCAAGTCCGACCTGAGAAGGGATTAGGGGCGCTCAGTCCTTTGATCTCCTGAGCGGTTTAACGAAAAATTCACAACATTGCTCGGGTCCCGTGCTTGGATGGATCATTTTTGAGCTTAACTTCATCTTGCTTGAATGAAAATTTAAAATCTCTTGAAATGGCTTGGATCAATTGAGATGTTGAGGTTAATATAGATATCATATTAACTGATGATCTCAAGATTATTGGCTGAAAGCAATTAGAGGTCTTTCAAAAACATCCTTCTATAAAGCCGATTTTTTGAGGATCAGGGCTATTCATTTTCTGAGTTAATCAGAGCAATTCACTCGGCTATTCATCTACTAAATTTTACCTTCTTTTATGTTTTTTGTCAACTTTATTCTACGTCGGATCTATCAATTGATCTAGGATTTTATTCTCTTGTATGTTCCTCAATTACTGAAAATCATCTAGATTGATTCTGTTATGACACTTTTCCCAGAGATTTTAACGATTTTTTCTTTTATTCCTCATGGTCACTGTTACCTTTGGCGACCTCAACTGGTAGCCTTACACCTGATTTGTGATCTCTTAATATTTTTGGCTTATTTTTCGATTCCAACGACCCTATTTTATTTTGTCCACAAGCGAAGAGATTTACCCTATCCTAACATTTTCATATTGTTTGCGGCGTTTATCATTGCTTGTGGTTTGACTCATTTGATGGCAATTATAACACTTTGGTATCCAATTTATTGGGTATCGGGAACGATTAAAGCCATGACTGCTTTAATTTCCGTTGTAACGGCTGCTGCAATGATTCCTCTGATTCCTCAAGTTTTGTCTTTAAAGAGTCCGGCAGAACTCGAACAAATGAATCAAGCTCTTGAACTTGCTCATCAGCAGCTTAGTTTTCATATCGAAAATACACCTTTAGGAGTCATAGAATGGGATCAAGAATTTAGAGTTTTGCGTTGGTCTAAGCAAGCGGAAATAATTTTTGGATGGAAAGCAGAAGAAGTGATAAATTTACATCCTAATCAATGGAGTTTTATTCTAACAGAAGATGTAGAAAAAGTAAATCAAATCATGGCTTCGTTAATGGATAGAACTCAACCCCGCAATTCAGTTCGTAATCGTAACTATACAAAAGATGGCTCAATTGTTTATTGCGACTGGTATAACTCTGTTTTATTTGATGAGTCAGGTAAACTGGTTTCAATTTTATCACTAGCTGAAGATGTCACAGATAAAATAGAAGCCGAAGAAGCTTTACGTCAAAGTGAACGCCGTTATCAAGTTTTAGCAGAAACGTCTCCAGTAGGAATCTTTCGGACAGACTCTCAAGGAAATTGTTTGTATGTTAACGAACGCTGCTGTGAAATTTCCGGCACTGATCAATCCGCCTCTTTTGGAAAGGGGTGGATAAAAACAATTTATTCCGAAGATCGAGCAAGAGTTGTTGAAGAATGGCAAAAAACAGTTCAACAGGGAGAAACATTTCGTTCTGAATATCGAATGCAGCATTCGACAGGTAAAATCAGTTGGGTGTTTGGTCAGGCGATCGCTCAAAAAAATGAAAATGGAGAAATTATCGGTTATATTGGTACGGTAACAGATATTACCCCTTGTAAACAAGCAGAAGAAGCGCTACAAAAATCTGAAGCCAAATTTCGTCAACTGGCTCAACAAGAAGAGTTAATTAATCGCATCGCGAGTCAAATTCGCAATTCTCTTGATCTGGATACTATTTTACAAACAACCGTCTGTCAGATTCAGAATTTATTACAGCTTGATCGCTGCTATTTTGTCTGGTATCGTTCTCATTCTCCAAAGTCTCAATTCAGAGAACAGTTAGAGCCGATAAAAGTTTCATCTTTTTTAGATTATTGGGAAGTGGTGTATGAGGCTAAAAATTCCGAACTCCTCAGTTTAGTCGGTTGCTATTCAGTTGAACAGGTGGGAAGTTGGGCGATGCGTTACTTGCAGTTAGAGAACATTTTAGTGAATGATATTGCTGAGGTATGGGAAGCCGATCTGCGTCAATTTTTAACGCAATTAGGCTTTCTTTCTTTTTTGTCAATTCCTATTCAAACTCAGTTCGGTGAAATTGGGATTCTTTCTTGTAGTCATCATCAAAATAGTCATGTCTGGAATGAGAATGAACTAGAACTTCTAAAAGCCGTAACCGATCAATTAGCAATTGCCATTAATCAAGCTCAACTTTATGCACAAACTCAAGCAAATGTGACTCAAGCTCAAGCTCAAGCTCAACAACTAGAAGCAGCATTACAAAAGTTACGACAAACTCAAACTCATCTCATTCAAGCCGAAAAAATGTCAAGTTTGGGGCAAATGGTAGCAGGTATTGCCCATGAAATTAATAATCCTGTAACTTTTGTTTATAGTAATGTAATTCCCGCAATTGAATATACCGATGATTTATTGAATTTGCTGAGTTTATATCAAGAATATTATCCGCAACCTGTGCCAGAAATCCAGCAACATATCGAAGAAATAGAGCTTGAATTTATTCAAGAAGATTTACCTAAACTTTTGAGTTCGATGAAGATGGGGGCGGATCGAATTCGTCAGATTGTCGTGTCGTTGCGGAATTTTTCTCGACTGGATGAAGCGGAGTTTAAAGCCGTTGATTTACATCAAGGAATTGATAGTACACTCTTAATCTTGCAAAATCGCCTCAAAGAGCAAGCCGGACAGGTGGGAATTGAGGTGATTAAAACCTATGGGAATCTTCCGCTTGTGGAGTGTTATGCAGGTCAAATGAATCAGGTGTTTATGAATATTTTGGTGAATGCAATTGATGCAATCAATGAACAGAATACCCAGAGAGTTCAGTGTCAATCTTCTAGTCTGGAGAGTCAGGAGAACCCCTGCCAAAAACCGATGATCCAAATTCAAACAGAAGTTGTAAACTTTAGTTGGGTGATGATCCGAATTGTGGATAACGGGCCAGGAATGCCTGAACAAGTTCGTCAGAAGCTGTTTGATCCCTTTTTTACGACAAAACCAATTGGTCGAGGAACGGGTTTGGGGCTATCAATTAGTTATCAGATTGTGGTCGAAAAACATCAGGGTCATTTAGAATGTTACTCTGAGGTGGGACAGGGATCTGAGTTTGTGATTGAGATTCCCATTCGACAACGCAGAGGTTAAAAAAGACAGTGAAACCGTTTGAAGGTATGATGAATTCGGTAGATGATCATCAGGAGAAAGTGACGGGTGAACGCAGAAGATAAACGCAGACTGCTCTGTGCTTTATGTCATGGATCGATTTTTTTTAGTAGTCTTTTGGTTCCGGTAGGAATTCCGTTTGGGATTTTTTTTGCGTCAGAAGATTCAGTGGTTCAAGAAAATGCTAAGGAGGCTTTGAATGTTTACCTTAATTTCTATATTGCTCTTTTTATTTGTGTGATTTTAATTTCGATTGGAATTGGAATTCCACTTTTATTTCTGTTAGGGTTGGTTAGTTTTGTTCTGCCTATTTTTGGGATAGTCTCTGTGATTAAAAATCCCAGTAAACCCTATCACTATAGGTTTATATACCGCTTTTTTTGAGGAAAACTCAGGAGGAATATTAACAATCAAGGGATGAATTTTTGGGGTGAAAAACCTCCGATTGAAACTCCTCAAGATTACAATGAACGCTGGGTTCAATGGAGATCATATCTTCAATGTTTCGTTTCATAGTTTTACAAATAGAATCTAATTGTAAATCATTCTGATCGTAACCAAAGGGATTTTCAATTTCACGACCAATTTCTTCAATTCCAAATAAGGTAAAGCTCATAATTCCCACGACAATTCCAGTATACCAAAGAAGGTCATCTGCTAATTGCAGGGGCAAAATCAAACAATAGATTAATAGAATCTGTTTTAAGTGAATATTGTAAGCCAGAGGCATGGGAGTTTTGATGATGCGTTCACAAGAACCCAACACATCAACCATAGCATCAAGTAACTTAAACATAGCAGTTAGTTGATAGGTGTTAAGACAGTTGCGATCATATTGACGCTGAAGATAATCTCCGATCCATAGGGCAATTTCTAGGGGAGGATGATTCATACATTGGAGGATAGAATATTGCTCTGGTGAGACTAAATCTGCAATTTCATGATTGGGTTTTTCACCTCGCAGATGTAATTTCATGGCAAAGGCAAAGGCAACTAATAATCGCAGGGTTGCAACTTTCTCTTGAGTATCACTAGGATTTTTTTCGGCAATTGATACCCAAATTTGACGGGCAAAATTGCGAACAGTATTCACTAAAGTTCCCCAGGATTTTCGACCTTCCCAAAAGCGATCATAGGCTGTATTCGTCCGAAAGACTAATAAGAGTCCTAAGACTAAATCCGGCAGTATAAAGTTATCTAAAGCGCGAGTTTGTAGGGAAAAACCCAAGAGATCAAGAATGGATAATAAGACTCCAAACAGCGTACAAAAAAGAACCCGAGGTAAAATAGCGGGAATAACAGAACCACTGACTCGAAAGGCAACTTGGAACCAGTTTTGATTCGCATCAATCATAGAATTAGTTTACTGAGGAATTGATGACTCTAAAAAATGAAACTTGCAATGGAGATTGCTGAATCATCTGACTCTATCAACTAAGGTTAAGGCTTCTCAATTTGTCAAAGTAGCTTGTCAGCTTTGAGTCGAACGCACTTGAGCTAATTTAACCCCATCGGAAACTGAGGAGGTTTGAGCGTTTGATTTCTGGTTCAATTCTCTGACCCGACGGGAGAGCATCCTGATAATATTAATCGCAATTCCGGGTGTTTCATCAATGGCGTCATAAAGCTGCATTTGAGTGAGCATCAGACAGTCGCAGGGTTCGAGGGTACTGACAGAAGCAGAACGGGGTTCAGCATCAAATAATGACATCTCCCCAAAACAGGCTCCTTGTCCCATTTTAGTCAGTTCGCGATCGCCAATGTGAACTCTTACCCGCCCAGAAACCACAATATAGAGCGATCGCCCTTCTTGTCCCTCTGTAAAAATATTATGATCGGTTGGGAACGAGAGTTCATCCATAACAGAAGCCAAACGCACTAAGAAATCGTCCCGTAGCTCCTGAAAAATGGGGACTCCCCTGACAAATAATAGGCGTTCTACGCTGGTTAACATAATTATTTCAGAGTTTTGATTTAAAATCAAAAGTCGTCCGTTATCGGACGCTTTGGGGTTTAAGTGGAACGAGAGCTAGATCCATTCACTCCCAGTTCGTCCATCATCTGCGTAACTTGAGTTGCAACTAAACGATCGGGATCATTTTGCAGCATTGGCAACAATTCTACCAAAGCCCGTCGCGAAGCTATTCTTAAATAGGCTAAAACGGCTTCACGGACAAAACCTGTCGGATGTCGCAAGCACATGAGGGTTTGTTCTGCGGTTAGACTCCAGTGAGACGCACGGGCTAAATGAAAGCAACAAGCCAGGGTCCAATCGGAGAGAAAGTGACGTAATTCTAATAAACGACGCAGGCGATGACTGGGTTTGAGGGGTCGATAAGGGATTAACGGTGCGAGATATTCTAGCTTTTCTTGCTCTGAGTGGCGATCCAAGATATTGATCAGCGATCGCTTACTGGCAATATCGACTGTATTATCCAAGATTTCCAAGCCTCGCGCCACATTTCCGGCTTGCTCTGAGCGAATATTAAAGGCAGCAGCCTGAATTGATCCTAACGGATAGAGGAACTTCATCAGTAAAAAACAGCGCTCGATCGCATCTAACTCTAATCCCCGTAAAGCTTGTGCGAGGAGTTGTTGAGGAGATTGGGACTCAAGTCGATCGCCACTGATGCTGTTGGGGTTGATTTTCCCCAGGGGTAATAAGGATAAATCGATCACGGCGGCATAAATCTGACCGATAAACATTAATTCTTGCTCAATTAACGTTTCTACGCCACTGCGCCCAATCCGATCCAACACGCCTTCAATTCCGGCATCGTCGGGAATTTTCAGCAGGATTCGTAAAATATTGCGGCGTGTATTTCCCCAAGAGGTGATCAGATGATTAACTAGGCTATCAATTGCTTCAAGAGTCCCAATTTCTCCGATCGCAGTCCAGGCTTGGAGTCGAACTAAATCGGTTCTATGGATATCTTCAGCAACACCCACTAAGAGGGGAATGGCATCATTTTCCAGTCGGACGAGGGCTTGTCGTGCCGCTTCTCGGGTGGAACGATAGGAGAGTGCTTTGACAAGAGAGGGATAATATTCTTCCATGTGAGTGGAGGCGATCACATCTAGGAGAGCGCAGCGCACCCGCAGGGAATCATCCTGCAACAAATCATCGAGATAGAGGCGCAAGCCTTGTAAATAATCGGCTTCTCCTAAAGCACGCGCTCCCATGACTCGTTCTCGTTCTTGGGAGGAGGTAATCATCCGGCGGATGGTGTTTGTGGCAACGGCTTTTTGTTCGCGATCGCCGCGTCGCATAATTAAAGCAGCAGCCGTTCCGCGCACAACGGGATCGACTTGAGGCTGGAGGTAGGGGCGTAACTGTTCTATATCGGGTTCGGTTTCGGTGAGCCAGATGTAGCGCAAGGCTAAAGCGAGGACTTCTGGGGGGAGGGCGCGACGAGAGAGAGCGCGAATTTCACCCAAATAGTCAGGGTTGGGGTAATGCAGCATGATTTCCAGGCTTTGGCGCTGGAGGGCGGGCGATAGCTCTTCTAAGAGGGGAACGAGGGTTTCACCGACATTTTTAGGATCGAGTTGGCTGAGGAGTTCGATACAGGATCGCTTATCGGCATCGGGTTTGGGCTGGCTGAGGGTTTCAGCAACCGATCGCTTCAAAGCCCGCATATTCACGTCGGTAACACCTAGACGTCCCCGTTCGGCGCTGCGAACCAGGAGGCTAACGTATTGGGTGCGGATGGCTAAGACGACTAACAGCCAAACGATAGATAGAGCAATAATGACGGCGACAAAGACTAGACTCTGCTGACTTTGAAACTCGATGTCGGGCTGTTCAGGAAGTAGCCAATGGCTGACGGCCAAGACTAATAAAATCAAGACACCGGAAACCCCGGTAGACATGGGTTCAAAAACGCCATTGACTAGGGTTTGAATATCGCTGCGTGTATTATCCGGCAGGGGCTGAAACAGGACGGCTCCGGTGGTTTCGATTAAGGTGTAGTGAAAGAGTTCATCTAAAAATCTCAGGATGACAAAACCGAGGAATACGGTAAATAAGCCTGTGATGCCGCCAATTAGAGAGAAGGTGCCTAAAGCGGCGATGCCGATGGGGAGGATGCTGGCGGTGGCAAAGACGCCTGTTCGTTCAACGAGGCGACTGGAGGCAAACCATTGAGTGGCGACTTGAAAGGTGCTGAGGATGCCTTCAAAGATGCCGAGGAAACTGACAATACCACTGGCTCCTGCGGCTTCATTTTGATATTCAAGCTGACTAAAAAATTGGAAGTCTACGAGAACGTAGAGGACTTCTGCCATCACGAAAAAGGCGATTAGCGGGATGACATAGCCTTGTAGGGGTCCTTTGAGGTTACGGCTGCTAAATTCGGGCTGTTCGTCTTCGGGTGTCCAACGGGAGGAATCAGGAAAGGATTGTCGGTGGCGTTGAGCGAGGTAAAATAAGATCGCTGCACCGATCAGCACCATTAGCCCGGAAACGATTGTGACATTTTTTAACCCGACGAATCTTAAAATCAGGGGCAGTGAAAAACCACTGACGACTCCGGCTACCAAAAATCCACTACTAATTAGGGGATAGGTGCGCTTAATTTCGCGAATATTAAACAGTTGGTTGGTGGTAATGGAGGTATTGAGGTCGTTGAGTAAGTAGCAGGCTTCGACCCATAACCACATCAGAAACAGGGTGATAAACTCAACACTGAGGCCAGCGATCCGAACGTTATTAATTCCTAATCCCACCCGGAATAAAAACAGGGGAACGGCCATCAGCAGTAGAATGACGACGATCACCCGACGCAGAGGCAGAATTTTTTGCAGCCAGGAGTATACGACGCCCAAACTTGAACCGATGGCGGCGCTAGCAATATAAATCCAAGGGAGTTTATCGGCGCCGTATTGTTCGAGGAACAGGCCGACTGTACTGAGTTCCAGCCAAATTAAACCTGCCGATGTCAAGGTATAGACCAAGAACATCAGGAAGGTTCGATCAACTTCTTCTGGACGCAGGTTTAGACTTCGCAGTAGCCTTTGTCCAAAAACCGCAGACCCACTGATTTGCTTTTCCATTCAGTGTTGAGACCCCTTGACGTAGATGTTTTGATAACCGATACTTTTTTGCTAACTTTTATTAACAAATGCAAGATGTTGTTGCATCCAGGGTATATCTACCAAAGCACGAAGAAAAATACCTCGTGCGCCATTTATGTCTCTATCCATAACCCGACCATCTATTTTTGATTTGATTAACTTAGAACCACCCACGTTGACAATTTCTCCAGTCCAGCTAACTGTTTTACTGGTGTAGGCTTCACAGACATCAAGGACTAATTTCCCTGTCTCAAAAGCTTTATGCTTAAGAAATTGTTGAAATCGATAGTGAGCAAATGACAGCATATTTCTGGCTGACTTTACTCTAATTTTGCGGGTAGCTTTTAAAGCCATCTGGGAAGTCTCAAATGTCG
>NZ_JAYGHR010000107.1:0-22504 GCF_034932365.1 Limnoraphis robusta BA-68 BA1
GCGCACGGAACATTATGATTCGTGCTTTGAGGGACGGCTCCTTTGCTCTCAACCTATCGGTTGAAGGCATTGCCATCGCGTCAGATGTGTTTGTCCACAGATGTACAGCGTAACACCGTCAGCCAAACACCTATCTGCGATCGCATTTGATTTTTCTTTTGCTCTTCCCGGATTTTCCTGGACACCGGGCTGGACACTGAAGCAGCTTTTGACACCCCCTGAAGGTTCACGGTTCAACAACCACAAGCGTTCCCATTTCAACTTGATTAAATAAGGCCACTACATCTTCATTTCGCATCCGTACACAACCATGAGAGGCGGCTTGTCCAATAGAATTAATCGTAGGAGTCCCATGAAACCCAATCGTATCCTTCCCATCTGTCCAGAAACCAATCCAGCGCAGTCCTAACGCACTATCAGGGCCAGGTGGACGCACTTCTCCCGTCCAGGGATTTTGCCAAACAGGGTTTTCCACCATCTGAATCACTTTAAATTGACCTGTGGGCGTTTCCCAACCCGCTTTTCCCACCGCCACCGGATAACTCGCCACCTGTTGATCATTACGATAAACAAAAACTCGTCGCTGACCCAAGCGCAAAACTAACCGCATTTTGGGTTTTCCAGACGGTAAAAAGATAGAAGGATCATCTAACCCCGGTAAAATGGGATTCAATAATTGCGACGGGATCACCGAAGTTCGGGCTGATGTACCCTGAGCGACTTTAGTATTATTCGGAGTCGAAGCCGAAACCCCAGATTGAACAATTACGGAGACCATCAAAGCGCTCAAACCGACACGGATAAAACGTTGAAATCGATTTTGATTATTAACTTTAAAAACCATAGAATTGAACTCCTCACCAAAAAGGATGGAAAAACGACGACATCGTTAGTTTGAGGTTCTTCGTCAGGAGGTGTCGTCTCTAATTTACCCTACTTCACCCCCGGTTGAAAACTTGTAATCCGTTACTCCAGACTTCCATTGCTTTAACCGGATTATTTTGATTTTTTGAGTCCTTTTAACGCCTCTTGTGTCTTTTTAACGCCTTCGGTATCACCCTGTTGTTCATAGAGTTTGAGAGCGGTTTCAAAAGCGGCGATCGCTTGTGAGTCTCGACCACCTCGACCTTTGATTGCCATTCCCAAGTTGTAGTGAGCGCTAGGATTTTGGGGAGCTTTATCAACGACTCGTCGGAAACTGACAATCGCCCCAATATATTCCTTTCTTTCTAACTGGATTTCCCCAATTGCGATATCGGCTTCTACTAAATTGGGATTAAAAGCTAACGCCCGTTGATAAGCTTTGATCGCCCCATCCAAGTTATTCTGAACTTTCAACACTTCGCCGATTTGAAACTGAATCTCTCCATCACGGGGACTCAACGCCGCCGCCTGTTCAAAGGCTGCAACGGCGCCTGCTTGGTCGCCACTTCGCAGTAACGCCACTCCGAGCTTAATTTGAACACCCGCTTCATTCGGTGCCAGTACGGCCGCTTGTCGCAGGGTTTCAACGGCTTTCGGGAGATTTTCCTGACGTAACAAAGACATTCCCATCGAAGCATAGGCTTGCCAGTTGTTGGGGTCAGATGCAATCACCATTTCATAGGTTTTGACGGCACTACTATAATCACCTTGACGGAATAAACTCACCGCCAGTCCCAAATAAGCATTTAGGTGATCGGGTTTGAGGCTAATGGCTTTGCGATAGGCGTCAGCAGCACCTTTGTAATCTTCTAGCTTGACCAAACTATAAGCCAAACCATATTGAAAATCGGCATTCTGCGGATCAAGAACTAAGGCGTCTCGATAAAATTTAGCGGCGGATTGATAATTTCCCCGCAAGGCTTCTAAATAGGCAATTCCTGAATAAATCTTCGGATCACTGGGATCAAGTCCTGCGGCTTGCACGTAAACGAGAAGGGCTTCATCAATTTTTCCAGCATCGACTAACTGACGTCCTTGTTCGAGTAATTGGTTAAGCTGGTCATTGGATTGAGTGTTCGCTTGAGCAACGACTTCAACGGAATGAGCCATCTGGGGGGTTACAGTGGCGACAAATGCGACTAAGATACTACTGACAATCAATCGAATCGGTTTATACACGGCTTGTTTAGTGTGAGTGTTTCTAGAGTTCTGCACGGTTCCCATCGCGAACGATATCGGTCACGCAATTAATGACTGATGTTGATGATAAAACAGTTCAGGCCGATCGGTCATAAATCTGGGGAATGTTCTCAAGTCCGAACTCGATGCCGCCTAACGAACAAACTGACACAACGGCTTTACACTTGAGTCTAGATAGCAGATTGATTAATCTATAAAAGTGTTCCCTAGAGCAGTAACTTAGTTGACAATTTATGGTACAACACGGTACTATCTGTAAGATAAAAGAATACATCTATGCAACGAGCCTTCAAGACCCAACTCAAACTTAATAACCGTCAAAAAACCTTAATGGCTAAACACGCGGGATATTCTAGATGGGTCTGGAATTGGGCATTAGCGATGTGGAATGAAGCTTACAAACAGGGTTTAAAACCTTCTGCGAATAAGCTAAAAAAGTTCTACACCAATCACGTCAAACCTCAATATTCCTGGCAGTCAACCCTAAGTTCTAGAGTTTATCAATTTGCTTTCATGCACTTGGGAGAAGCTTTTAGTCGCTTTTTTCAAGGCACTGCCCAACATCCTAAGTTCAAGAAAAAAGGCAGAAATGATAGCTTTACTTTAGATAATTGTGGCAAAGTAATGAGGTTTTCAGGGAGGAGATTGAAGCTTCCTTTTATTGGATGGGTTAACACCTACGAACCCCTTCCCGAAATTCAGACTAAACGAGTCACAATTAGTCGAGTCGCTGATTCTTGGTATCTGTCTGTAGCCTACGAATTTGAGCCAGAACAGACTGTAAAATCAAGAGAATACCTGGGTGTTGATGTTGGGGTTAAGGTATTAGCGACCTGTTCAGATGGTACTGTTTTTGCCAATCCAGCAGCCCACAAAAAAGCTCAAAAAAATCTAGCCAGACTTCAACGCGAACTCTCGAGAAAACAGAAGGGTTCAAATAACAGGAACAAAGCTAGATTGAAACTCGCAAAAGCATATCAAAGAGTGGCTAACATCCGAAAAGATACAATTCACAAACTAACCTCATGGCTATGCAAAAATCACGCAGTTATCGGGTTAGAAGACTTGAATGTTTCTGGGATGTTAAAAAATCACAAGTTAGCGGGTGCTATTGCTGATTCTGCTCTTTCTGAAATTCGTCGCCAAGTCGAGTATAAGTCTGAGTGGTACGGTTCAAGAGTAGTGTTTGCTGATAGATTTTATCCGTCAACTAAGACTTGTTCAAGTTGCGGTCACGTTCAAGAAATGCCACTGAAAGAACGAGTTTTTAACTGTAATAATTGCGGTGTAAGCGTTGACCGTGATTTGAATGCCAGCCTGAATTTAGAAGGTTATGCCGAGGGCTTCTTGGTGAAATGCCTGTCTGACCGGGTGCTGCTGACAGTCCGGGGTGATGCAGCGCAAAGTCCGATCTCGGCGGAAACCGCTCGAGAAGGAACTTTGCAAGACAGGAAGTAAACATTAACACGGTTTATACCGCGTTATATCAGTTTTATAAAGCAGTGGATGAATATGACTGACGAACAAGAGGTATTAGCCGCGAATAAAGCCTTTTATCGGGCTTTTGAGAAAAAGGATATTGAAGCGATGAGTGCTGTCTGGTCGAAGGGAACGGCGAGTCTGTGTATTCATCCTGGACGGGATGTGATTCGCGGTTGGGATGGTGTGAGGTCTTCTTGGGAACAGATTTTTAGAGCAACAAATTATCTGGAAATTAATACAAAAGTGATCTCGACTGAGGTTAATGGCGACTTGGCTTATGTGGTTTTAGTTGAAGAAGTGATGCAAGTTCTTGGTCGTCGCAAGGTTCAAGCTGAATCAATGGCAACGAATATTTTTATCCGCATGGCGAATCAATGGTATTTGATTCATCATCATGGTAGCCCCATTATGAGTTAATTGGGTAAGTTTAATGAGGCTGGTAACGGCGATGGCGTTTGCAGTTGATAGCCTCGTTTTTTGGTGAGCTGTTGCAGTCGTTTGATTCGCTCTTGGGAAGGGGGATGAGTTTGCAAAAAGGCGATATTATTTCCTTTTTCTTCGGCTTTGAGTCGTTCAAAAAAGTCGGTTGCGCCTGCAACATGACCGTAATTTTCTTGTAATAGAGTTAAGCCAAATTCATCGGCTTGTCGTTCTTGAGATTGGGAAAATTGGGCGTTAGAAAGGGCAACTGCTAAAGACTCTAAAGATCCAATATTTGGCAAAAAGATTGATAAAACGGTTTGGAAAAATAAGCCTCGACTAATACCGCGTAAATGATCGCGATGGGCGAAATGACCGAGTTCATGTCCTAAAATCATCATTAACTCATTTTCTGACTCAACGAAACCTAATAACCCTTGAAAGATAACAATGCGATCGCCTGGAATGGCTAATGCGTTTATGGTAGGCTGAGGAATATACAAAACCTGATAATCTCGGTTTTCAAGTGTTGAATCTAAATGAGTTTCTAGACGGTCTACCAGTTGATTTAATGTGGTTTGAGTCGGTGAAGGTTTCGCTTGTTGTTCAAAAACGGGAACCACTAAGCGTCCGATTTGCTGTTCAAATTGAATCGGAATAAACCAAACTAACTGTTCAAAAAGGAACCATAAAACCGCAATTGTTGCAATGATAAATCCCCCAAAGATTGCCAGTAATATTAATAGCTGTCGATCACTAGGAGGTGGATTTCTTGAACTGAATTCTGGTTCAGACATGGGAATTATTTTAAATCTGTTGAGGTTGGAATATCATATTAAATTGAAAAGATCATGCTACAAAAGCCTATCTGTAAGAGCGGGTTTATATCAGTTATTGATGAGAAACATAGATGTATTCGGAGGCGCGCCCCTACGCTGACTGTTACCCAGCAACCTTCTATCGCAAACATTGAAGTATTTCATAGAAGCTTGATTAATCCGAACTACTTTTAACAGGTCGAAATGGATCTAAAAAGTTTAACAAAGGTATTAATTGACGAGATTGAATCCATAATTTACCTTGACCTCGAAAGCGACAAACTAACCCTTCCCCGCCAAAAATTCCTGTTTTCAAGTTCTTAAATGATAAACCGCCAATTAATTCGACATTATAATTCAGCGTATCTTCAAACGCCACAATATAACCCGTATCGACAACATAATCCCCTTCAACGGGAATTTCTAAAATCGCCCCATAGGAACTTAACCAAATATCTCCTTGACCTGTCGCCCGAATTAAAAACAAAGATTCTCCACTAAAAAACCCTTTAAATCCTTGAAAATTGGTGTCAATATTCACCTGATTTCCTGAAGCGACAAATCCTGAAGATTGAATCATCAATCCCTTTCCATTTAAGTAATAATGGAAAATATCCCCGGGAACACCGGGAGATAAAAACAACTGTCCGGGTTTATTTTGTGCGGTAAATTCACTCAGAAATAGAGACTCCCCACTCAACATTCTTCCGACTCCTTTCATCAGTCCGCCTTTTAGCTTTGACTGCATTTTAATACAACTATCCATCGCCGCCATCGCCCCAGATTCTACAATAACGGTTTGATTCGGTTGTAAGTCTAATCTCAACGAAGCATAAGAGGGAGAATGTTCGATTTGATAAGCAATTTGACTCGACATTTTTTTTCACTCCTGATTGATTTTAGAGTTGTATATTATAGACAAAAACTAATTGGATTTCATGGGTAAAAGCGGCCCAACTAACTGTCCAAAGGCTGTAGAATTATGAGTTTGACAGTAGAGTTTTCCGCGTCCTCGGAACCGACAAACTAAACCTTCTCCCCCTAAAAATGCCCCTATCCAACTTGAACCCGGTTTGGTAATTTCAAAGTTGAGTGTTTTTTCAAAGGCGACAATATGACCTGTATCCACAATATATTCATCTTTGACATCAACCTCATAAATTCCGCCAAAGGAGTTAATTAAAACATCTCCTCGACCACTTAAGTCTAACCAAAAGATATTTTCACCCGAAAACAAGGATTTAAACCCTTGAAATCCCAACTCAATATCAACATCTGAATGACTGGCTAAATAAGAAGTCGCTTGTACAACTAATCCGATTTCAGAAACTTGATAATGCAGAATATCTCCCAACAATTTCGGGGCTAAAAACACTTCTCCGCCTGCGATGGGAGAACGAAAAACGCTTAAAAATAGCGATTCTCCCGCGATCATTCGTTTTAATCCGCCGAAAATTCCGCCGCCTTTTCCCTGGCGTAATGTTGTGCTAGTATTAATATATTCACTCATGGCAACCATTGCTCCCGCTTCAGCAATTAATTCTTCCCGAGCCTCTAATGTTACCCGAGCAATTGCACAGTCTGGCTGTTGTAAAATTTTGATTTTCATAATCGCATCCTCTCGTTGAAATTAACGATATTTGGGACTGAGAAACCTGACTAATCCATTAATACTTCGAGATTGTAAATAAACCACGCCATTTCCCCGCAGTTTATTAATAAATCCTTCTCCCGAAGTTAAAGAACCGAACAAACCCCCCGCTAACCCCACACTCATTTTAATGCCGGGTTCATAGGCGACTAAATGACTGTTATCAACAATAAATTCTTGGGTAATTTGTTTTTGACTAATTCCCCCATAAGCCCCAAAAAAGACTAAGCCAGGACCCGTTACTTTCAGCTTAAATAACCCTTCTCTCGCAAACCAACTAGCAAAACCCGCCCATCCTACGCCCAGTTTAACTTTTTTGCTGCTGGCAATATAGGCACCCGGTTGAAAACAAAGTTGTTGTCCTGAGTGCAATTCTACTGCTACAATATCCCCAATCGCTGATTGAGAAAGAACCACTTGTAGGGGTTGATTCGTTTTGTTAGTAAATGTATTAACAAATAATGATTCTCCCCCCAAGAACTTTTTAATCAGACCCGAGAAAAATCCCCCGGAGAAACTGGTCTTCATGGAGATTTTACCGTCCATCCCGACCATCGCTCCGGCTTCTGCCGTCAAACTCTCGCCGGGCTGGAGGGTCATAAAAATTGTGGCGAAGGCGGGTTTGTAACGAATTTGATATTCCATCACCGGAACTTCCTTTTGTTAAAATTTTAGTCTAACTACAAGTTAGCTAATCCTTTTTCCTGAAAGTACAAAACTTTACAAAAAAACACCATGTCTCATCCTCGAAAACAATTGGCTCAACATTGGCTTCGCAGTCCAACCGCTTTGAACCAAATCGTCACCGCAGCCCAATTATCTAGCGATGACTGCCTTTTAGAAATAGGCCCCGGAACGGGAGTCTTAACCGAACGTCTGGTCACACTGGCTAAAACGGTTTTAGCCGTAGAAATTGACCGAGATTTATGCAAAAAATTAGTCCAAAAATTTGGCAAAATTGACAACTTTTTACTCCTGCAAGGAGATATACTCACCCTGCCTCTAGAAGACTATCTACAAGATTTTCCTCGTTTTCAAAACCCCAACAAAGTTGTCGCTAATATTCCCTACAATATTACCGGGCCGATTCTGGAAAAACTCTTAGGAAATATCGCTCAACCGAATCCTAAACCCTATGATTTAATGGTATTATTAGTGCAGAAAGAAGTCGCTCAACGTCTCTGTGCGGCTCCCGGTTCTAGAACCTTTGGGGCGTTATCGGTGCGTGTTCAATATGTCGCTGAATGTGACTTCATTTGTGATGTTCCCGCTAAAGCCTTTTATCCGCCTCCCAAAGTTGATTCTGCGGTGGTGCGGTTGCGTCCTCGTTCCATTGAACAACCGGCTGAAAATCCCAAACATCTGGAAATGGCCGTAAAATTGGGCTTTGCTAGTAAACGTAAAATGTTACGAAATAATTTACAAAGTGTGATTGATCGCGATCGCTTGAGCCAAATTCTGGAACAATTAGAAGTGAACCCCCAAGCTCGTGCAGAAGATTTAAGCGTTGAGCAATGGGTGAGTCTGAGTAACCAACTGGTTCATCTAACCTCTGAAAACCCCCAATAAATTCTCATGCGTTCTTACTCCCTGATTGCTCCCGCCAAAATTAACTTATACTTAGAAATTATTGGCGATCGCCCCGATGGTTATCACGAACTGGCGATGGTTCTTCAAAGTATTTCTCTGGCCGATCAAGTTGACATTCGGCCGATAGAAATTGATACAATATTTGTTCAATGTGATCACGCCGCAGTTCCCAATGATCAAACCAACTTGGCTTACCGGGCGGCTGCACTAATGGCGCAACAATTCCCCGATGCGATGGCACAATATGGCGGCGTTGAAATTACGATTAATAAAAAAATCCCCGTAGCAGCAGGTTTAGCAGGCGGTTCAAGCAATGCGGCTGCGGTGTTGGTGGGATTGGATTTATTATGGCAATTAGGACTGACTCAAGGCGAATTAGAAGACCTTGGCGCCCAAATTGGTTCTGATGTTCCCTTTTGTATTAAAGGCGGAACGGCTTTAGCAACAGGGCGAGGTGAAGTGCTTTCGCCCTTAGTAAATTTAGATAATTTCTATGTCGTGTTAGCCAAATACCGCAGTTTAGAAATTTCTACGCCTTGGGCTTACAAAACCTACCGCAGTCAATTTAGCGATACCTATGTTAGCGAGGCGCAAGATTTACAAACTCGCCGTCAACGGGTACACTCAGGAGCAATAGTAGGGGCAATTATGCAGCGAGATAGCAGGAAAATTGGTCAACTTCTGCATAATGATTTAGAAAAGGTTGCCTTACCCGAATATCCGCAAGTTTTGCAACTGCGAGAAGCGTTTGCATCCCAAAATGTATTAGGTACAATGATGTCAGGTTCCGGGCCGACTGTGTTTGCGTTAACCGAATCTGAACAACAGGCTTTAGAAGTTGCAGAAACCGTTCGCAATCAACTCGCTAATCCCGATTTAGACTTCTGGACAGCTCAATTAAGTTCAACCGGAATTACCCTCGCTTAATCTATTATAAACCCATGAGTGAATCATCTTCTCAATCGGATTCTAAATCTTCTAAAAACAACCTCGACGGCGTGACTCCTTTTAGGTGCTTGAGTAATGCAGCCGTCTTAGGGAGTATTGCCACAGCGCTGTATTTTTTAACTCAATCTGTCGCCCAAACCTACGCCGCAAAACCCATCCATTCCGATAATATTGCGGTGGTTCAAATGTCTGTCACCGTTAGAACCTTAGTAACGGGATTATGTATGATGGGAACAGGTGTATTTGCCTTTCTGACGTTCGGATTAATTTTGGTTGCCATTCAGCTTTCTGTTCAGCGTTTTCTCAAGCGAGATACACCCCCATCTGAGACTTAATTTAAGGTCATGGAACTGTTTACGATATCTAGTGCTTTATATTGTACTAGAATATGTATAACAAACCATATGAAGTAGATCAGTGAATTGAATCACTAAAATTAGTTCATTCGAGAAAAATAACTTAAAATTTCAGAAATATAGGCAACTCCAGTAGTAGTTACATAATGTCAATATTGGAGATAAAAATAATGCCTTTATCAAACGAGTTATTTCAATGGCTCGATAAAGGATGGTATGAACCTGAAATTTCGAGTATCAAGACTGATTTGCATAAGCTTCCCAATTTACCGGGAATATATGCAGTATATATCCCTAATCAACCTATACTATATTTATATATAGGAATGACTACTGAGACAATTTATAAGCGTTGGACAGGTTATAAGCAAGGACATCATCAATATGAAGATTTGATTTTATTAGAAGAACAAGGAGTTAGTTTTTCACTCAAGTGTTGGGTTTTTCCACCCGAGTCTTTGTTAGATCTTAACAAAAAGGACTATGGCAAGTCCTTAAAGGACTATGGCAAGTCCTTAAAAGATATTCTTTCAATTATCGAGAAACAATTAATTTATAATCTTTCACCTTTATTAAATAAACAACATAATAATAATCCTAATGTAGAGTATGACGATTGGGCATTATGGATAATTAATTACTTAGAAAAGCAATCTACTAGAAAGCCAATAGATTTATATAGATTGGATGTAGAGATTTATAATGTGCCAAAAAAACCGGGTATATATATTATAAACTCCGGGTCAAATATTTCAAAGTCTACTGTTATTTATGCAGGCTATGCTGAAAATATTAACGAAAGTTTATCTAAAAATAGAGATGGCATAGTTCAACAAATTAATAAAAATATTCAAATATTAGATAATCCCCCTTTTATTTATTACATTGGTATGCCGGAAAATACGGATATAAAAATATTAGAGAGGATAGCCAAAGCAATTAATATGTTATCTAGTAAACTAGATAGGCGTTGATCGGGTTGGATTTAGTTAAAGCAAACTGTATAAAGTTTGAGCTACTTATTTCTACTTAGAACCTCTCGAATACTAACAGGTTAGTCAAGAAGATTCAGTATATTTTCTGATTCTCAAAAAATTTTACCAAGTTTTCCGAAATCGAGTGAACCGATAGAGTAGTTGGTGATAGATGATTAACAAGGTTACATAATCAGGGTGTTTTTATATATTTATCCTCTAGTCTATGAAACCTCTATGTATCCATCTAGTACATCAAACAACTAAGAAGCTAAAATGACACACGAATCTGAATTTATATCTCTAACTAATGACGGTGACGTATTGGAATTTTTCGTACCTGCGGGTACACCTAGAACAATAACACTAGGTCGGTTTAAAGAGGCTGTAAAACAACGCCATCAAGCTATCAAAATTCCTGCTAGTTCCATTCCTGAAGTTGGAATAACACTTGACTCAAATTCTGCAACCTGGAAATATGACAGTAAATATTCTCCAAGCGGACAAGGTAAAGTATGTAAGGTCTTAAAAGAGGGTGAACAGTGGCAAACCGGGCGAATTATAGTGACTGCTGAGTACGCTCGTATTCCATTTGATGCTAATCAACAACCAAGTAACAGTTATGAACTTCATGTAACAGTGGAATTTTGCCCGGAAACCTGCTCTTGCTAATTCTTCTAGGCTAATATTTTTGTTAAACCTCTATCTTGTCCCTTCGGTAGAGGTTTTGTTTTAATTAAAGTTTAAAGATAATTTTTTGTGATCTTTTGCTATAATAATTTGTAATTCATATGAAATTTGAGTTAAATGCCTGTGGACTTATAACCTGAAAGCATTAGATAACTTTTACTTTAATCAAAATCTCCTTAATTAATCTCTCGAAATCTAAATAAACATCTATCTGGTTTATCTTACAGCTTTTTAACGACTATGTTAATTGAATTTAGTGTAGAAAATTATCGTTCAATTCGAGAGAAAATAACGTTCAGTCTGGTAGCATCCGAGGATATAGAAACGCTACCAGAAAATACGTTTGCTGTTCCGGGAACTGATGAGATTCGTTTGCTCAAAAGTGCTGTTATCTACGGGCCAAATGCAGCCGGAAAGAGTAATTTAGTTAGAGCTATGTATACGCTGAAAAATATAGTTCGTAACTCAGCTACAGGAATGCGAGGAAGTCGAGATAAACTACCCGTAGAACCGTTTAGATTAGATTCAGAATATAGTAAAAAACCGACTTTATTTGAGTTAATCTTTATCTACGAAGAAGTTCGTTATGAGTTTGGAGTTTCCCTAGACCAAGAAAGAGTTTACGAAGAATGGTTAATCGCTTATTTTGACAATGAACAACAAAATTTGTATGAGCGAATTTTTAATCCAGATAATCAGGAATTAAAACCAGACTATAAACAGTATAACTGGTATTTTGGAGAAAATCTAGATTTATCAGAAGAAAACAGACTCATTAAAAATTTAGTTCGTCGTAATTCTTTATTCTTATCTCATGCGGCTCAAAATAGTCATCCTCAGTTAGAGAAAATATATAATTGGTTTGGAGATAACTTTAATGAAGATCAGTTTAATATTTTCAGTCCAAGCTTTACCGGTGGGGGATATACAGCAGCAAGAAGCTTAGAAGATCATGTTTTTCGCAAGGAAATTGTCAATTTTTTACAAAAAGCAGATCTTGGAATTTCAGGCTTTAGAGTAGATGAAAAGTTTATATTACCAGGAGAAAAAGGTTCTATTATGATGATTCCACGATCTAGTATTAGTGAAACTGATCGAGATGAATTACTAAACAAGCGGAATAGCCATGTGCAATTAGACATTATAACAAGCCATAAGATGATTGATTCTGATGAAGAAAGAGAATTCTACATGGTGGAACATGAATCAAAAGGAACACAACGTTTCTTTGAGTTGATAGGATTGTGGTTCACCATCTTAGAAAAGGGACGGGTACTGGTTATTGATGAAATGGAGAGCAGTTTACATCCAATATTATCAAGATTTCTGGTGAAAATGTTTAATGATCCGCTTATTAATAAAAATAACGCTCAACTGATCTTTACCACTCACGATACAACATTTTTATGTGATGACTTATTTAGACAAGATCAAGTTTGGTTTGTTGAAAAAGAAAAGATGAGCATCACTCGATTATATTCTCTGCTTGAGTTTCAACCCCAAGAAGATGAATCTCTACAAACAGGTTATTTATTAGGTCGATATGGAGCCATTCCATTCATCGGAGGCTTAAATTTTTAGTTATGTCACGACGGGGGAAATCTACAGATAAATTAAAGAGAACTCGTGGACAACGAACACCTAGAAAACTTATTTTGATTGTTGTAGAAGGACAGGAGACAGAATACAATTATTTTAACGATCTTAAAGCAGAACTTAGACTACCAACGACGGAAATTAAAGTATATTCTGGTTCGGGTGGCGATCCTTGTCAAGTTGTAGAGAAAGCCAATTCTTATCGAAATCAAATGACATCAAAACCCGATGAAGTTTTTTGTATATTTGACTATGACAATAAACTAGAAAAGTATAAACAAGCAATTAAAAAAGCACAAGATTATGGTTTTGAAGAGTCTATAACCTCTATTCCCTGTTTTGAAATCTGGCTGCTCTTACATTTCCAATATACAAGTCGTTCATTTCAAAATTGTTCAGAGGTGGAAACTCAACTTCAAAGAGAGTTAGTCAATGCAAGCTCAGTTAATACACCAGCAAATTATGATAAATCTCTAAGATACTACAATTTACTAAAGGATAAACTTGAACAAGCCATTAAAAACGCTGAACGCTTAGAAAAAGAACAGCAAGAAATAGATCAAGTTCATGCTAATCCTTCTACCAAAGTTCATTTATTAGTAAAAAAACTGCAAGAAGAAAAAGCTAAAGTTCCTTAGCTCATAACAAACGTCTCTAAATTTATAACAATTTTTCACTCTATCTTTTCTGTAAATTTTAGTGAAGTATTTCTCCCAATACTCTAAGTATCTATACTTAAAAATCAAGATAATATAAAGTTTCATCTCGGAAAAGTTAATTTAATCTAAAGAAAACCGAACCAGACAAAATAATTTTCTACGCTAACAGAATATCAAGTACAATATTGATTGAGGAGCATTTGAACAATGGCTCATCAAACCCACACGACAGAACACGACAATACTGTTATCGGCTTTTTAATGGCTTTGATCCTGTTGTTGTGTGCATTCACCCTTGTAATCTTGATTAGTATCTTTTAGCCCGTTTCAACAACCCAATCAAGGTTTCAAACAACATCCAGTCAGCATTTTGACAGATTGAACTTTCAGATCAAATTTTGACTCAAGCAGATTTAATTTTTTATTCAACCTCAAAAAATGCTCGATGGGATTACGAGTTCGAGAACAAATTAGAGAGATTATCTCAACAAAATTGGAGGTTTAACAAATGGATGCTAGTCAATTCTTAAGCTGGATCGATGCAGGGGAGAAAAACTTTCCCGGTATTTGTTTACATGGTGTTAATTTAAGTGGAGTTAATCTCAGTCAACTGAATTTAAGTCGAGCTGATCTCAGTGGTGCTGATTTGAGTGGTGCGAATTTAAGCGGAACCGATTTAAGTCAAGCGAATTTAACCGATACTGATTTGAATCAAGCGGATTTACGCAGTGCAAATCTTAGCCAAGTTAACTTAATTGGAGCCAGTTTAATTGAAGCAAATATGGGACGAGTTAACCTAACTCGTGCTGATCTTCGCAGCGCTAATTTAACCAATGCTGACTTAATTGGGGCGATTTTAACCGACGTAGAACTCAGTGGTGCAGATTTAACCGGGGCTAATATTAATGAAGCTGAATTGAACCTAGCGATGTGTAATATGGGTGTTTCGCGAGATTGGGTAAGCTGGTCAGGTGAATAAAATCTTCCGAAATCTTGCTTAGACTCGAATTATAATATTAGGGACGGAAAAATATTTCTGTCCTTTTGTGCTGTTTGTATGATAAAAAATAAGGGGTGAACTCATCAATTCAAATAAGGAGTTTCATGGCTGGTAGTCCAATTAACGCCGATCTTTGGTTAAGTGATTATCTCACACCTTGGGATCTCTATGCTCATGGGATCACTCGCATTCTCACCTACAAACAGACTCCCTACCAACAAATGTATGTTGTCGAAACCAATACCTATGGTAAAGCCTTAGTTTTGGATGGGAAATTACAGTCAACAACAGGCGATGAATTTCTCTATCACGAACCTCTGGTTCATCCTGCTATGATTTATCACGGTGAACCTCGAACTGTTTTGATTTTGGGTGGGGGAGAAGGCGCGACATTGCGAGAAGTTTTGCGCTGGAAAACGGTTGAAAAAGTAATGATGATTGATATTGATGGAGAAGTTGTTGAAGCTTGTCGTCAATATTTACCCGAAATGAATGCGAATACTTTTGATGATCCTCGGGTAGAATTAATTATCGGAGATGCGTTTGAATATTTGAATAAAATAGAACAGCCTTGGGATGTGATTATATCTGATCTGTCTGAACCTGTCGAATCGGGACCATCTTTTCGATTATTCACTCAAGAATATTATCAAAAACTGCGTTCTTTGTTAACCCCTGGAGGCGTTTTAGGCGTACAAGCGGGATCAGCTTGTGTGTTGAGAATGAAGTTTCATGTACGTCTCGCCAGAACGTTAAACGAAGTGTTTTCCAGTATTCATTCTTATAGCAGTAATGTTCCGAGTTTTGGTGAAGCTTGGGGGTTTATTTTAGCCTCTGAAAACCCGATTAACTCTCAACCCAACCCCGAAGAAATTGATCGTTTGTTAGCCAAAAAAACGACGCAAGATTTCCGAATGTTAGACGGAATAACACTGTTGGGAATTTTGCAAACTCCCGCTCATATTCGCACCCGCATCGCCAAGGAAACTCAAACCTATACCCTCGCTCATCCGCCTACTGATTTTGAAGAAAATTTGCTGGGTTAATTCGGGTTAAACTCACTCTAAAGTTTGAGGTTCATCTACAACTAAATTTAGGGATTACCGAATCTTGATCATCAACATAAAAGTGAAAAATCCATCGGCCCCATTGACCCGAATAACTGACCCAACCTGAAAAGACAATTAACTCATTGTATTGTAGAATAGAACCAGATTCATAAGTCGAGATATAAATACCGCCGAGCGTTTGATGCCAAGGAGAAATAATATTGAACTGCGAAGGAATCACCAGGAGGAACTTTCGCCAGATCAACCCATTGTAGGGTCTGAAGGGCATAACCTTTCAGGGCATAGGCGCAGGAGGATCAGGCATAATTTTAAACAGTTGATAAACTGAACTCTAGACTGGATTGATAATTTATCAAAATTTGTTACAAAAGTTTGCTGAATCCGGAAACGAATTTGCGAAAATAGAAATAGACTGACTGAAGCAATTATCCAGTATCCCGTGATTAGGGGCGCGTATGTTTAATCTTTACCTATTCTGTTTAGTTGTGGGCGGCGCTTTCGTTGCATTAGCTGCTTTCGCCGGACTAGACGGTGTTGATTTTGATCAGGACTTTGATCCAGACATACAATTTCTGGATAAATCAGCTAAAACAGAAGAGGATAAGTATATCAGTCGGAAGAACAGGCGGCGTCGCCGAGGATTGGGATTACCCTTTTTTAGCTTGCGGTTTTGGACATTTGGCGGATGTTTTTTCGGTTTAACAGGAGTTATCCTCTCCCTGTTGAACCCCGTGATGTCCCCTCAGTTGACCTTGTGGATATCGATTGCGGTAGGCGTTGTTAGTGGTACCGCTATGGTTTGGGCGTTACGACTTCTGCAAAGACAACAAGCTGACAGTATGGTACGTGCCGATGATCTATTGGGTTTACCAACTATAGTAGAAATTCCATTTGATCATAATAGCAGAGGCAAAGTGCGGTTAAATATTAAAGGAACAACCCTCGATATGATGGCAATGACAGAAGACTTACAAGAGTTTTCTAAAGGAGATCAAGCATTTGTGGTGGGAGTAGAAAAAAACAAAGTGTGGGTGGTTAGTGAAGCCGCCTTTAAACAATCTTCAGATTAATCGATGGACTCAAAAAACCCTCGTAAAATCCCATGAACGGATGGCAGTTGCATCGAGAGAGTTGAAACATCAAAACAAGCCACTTAATCTATCGGAATAAAACCCAAAGTACAATGGACAATATCTAAGCCTTCATTTCATAAATTTATCCAAAGCACCCGAGTTAGAAATGAGAACAAAAACTAACTCAATCCCGAATTCCCTCGGAAATAAACAAACCGGAACTCAACCTTGTATCTATTCAACCTAAACAAAATGAACAATAAATTTGTCAATGCTGAAAAAGAGGCGATCTTGGTGGAAGTCGCGCAAGTTCAACCTGTGGAATCTATCCCGACGAACCGCAGTGAATTACCCGCACAAATCACCACCGCTTTACCCATCGCCCTCACCATTTTTGGTAGCATTGTCCTGGTTTGGTTTCTCAATACCTTTCTACAAATTTGTAAACCTAACGAAATCTTAATTCTCTCCGGCCGCAAACAGCGCAGTAAAGATGGCGAAGTCGGTTATCGGGTGATATTTGGTGGACGTACCATCTGTATTCCCATTTTGGAAACGGTGAAAACGATGGATCTGCGAACCATGCCCGTTCCCGTCGAAGTCACCAACGCCTACTCAAAAGGCGGCACTCCCCTACATATTCAAGCCATTGCTAACGTGAAAATTTCCGGCGATCCGGCAATTGTCGGCAATGCCATTGAGCGTTTTCTCGATCGCGATCGTTCCGAAATCTCCCGAGTCGCCCGTGAAACCCTAGAAGGCAACCTACGCGGCGTCGTGAGTACCCTCACCCCCGAACAACTCAACGAAGACCGCCTGCGCTTCGCTGAACGCATCGCCGAAGACGTTTCTCGCGATCTCGTCAAATTGGGCTTACAGCTTGATACCCTCAAAATACAAAGCGTTTCCGATGACGTCGATTATCTCAAATCCATTGGACGGCGACAAATTGCTTTAATTATGCGAGACGCCGAAATTGCCGAGTCCAACGCCCTCGCTGAAGCCGAACAAATTGAAGCCGACTGCAAACGACAAGCCGAAGTCGCCAAAACCCAAGCCCTGAGTCTTGTTCAGCAAAAAGAAAACGAACTGCGGAAAATCAAAGCCGAACTCGAACAACAAGCCCGTTCCGAAGAAGAACGCACCATCGCCGCCGCCAAAGAAGCCCGCGCCCGTGCCGAACAACTCCTACAAACCGTTCGCGCCGAATTAGAACGTTTACGCCTAGAAGCCGACGAAGTATTACCCGCCGAAGCTGAACGCCAAGCCAAGCAACTTCGAGCCAAAGGAGAAGCCGCACCCCTGATCGAAAATGCTCAAGCCGAAGCGCTCGTTAATGATTTGCTCTCAAAAGTTTGGCACGACATGGATCAAGATGCCTCAGAATTATTCTACTTGCAGCAAATTGAAATGATCCTCAAAGAAGCTGCGAAAGTTCCCAGCCGGGTTGAACTGCGAAATGTCAGCGTTATTGATAATGGTGATGGGAAATCAATCGCCAGTTTGGTCAAAGCTTACCCCGAAATCTTCTGTCAGTTCCTCCAGAGTGTTGATCAAATCTTAGGCGTGAAAGTTGCCGCAACTCGCGCTGAAACCAACGGACATCAGCTCAAAGAATTTACCCTGAAAAAGTAGGGATTTTTACAGTCAATACACCTTTTATTCAACATCATGGAAATTATCATTGCATTACTCGCAACATTAGGGTTAGGAACAGGTGCAGGAGCGTTTATTATTCGCAACCTTTACTATGTTTGTCAACCCAGTGAAGTTCTGATTTTTGCAGGCGGACGTCGGCGCGTTGATGAGCAACGAGAAGTCGGATATCGTTTAGTCAAAGGTGGAAGTAGCATTCGAGTTCCCTTACTTGAACAAGCTTTTCGCATGGATTTAACCAACATGATTATTGAGTTAAAAGTTGCTAACGCTTACTCAAAAGGGGGAATTCCGCTCACCGTTGAAAGTGTGGCAAACATTAAAATTGCCGGGGAAGAACCCACTATTCACAACGCCATAGAACGTTTACTCGGCAAAACCCGTAAAGAAATCGAACAAATGGCAAAAGAAACCTTAGAAGGGAATTTACGAGGGGTATTAGCCAGTTTAACGCCCGAACAAGTAAACGGCGATAAGTTAGCCTTTGCTAAGAGTTTATTAGAAGAAGCCGAAGATGATTTAGAACGGTTAGGGTTGATTTTAGATACCCTACAAATTCAAAATATTTCTGATGAAGTGGGTTATCTCGATTCGATTGGCCGTCAACAACAAGCTGAACTGCTGCGAGATGCTCGTATGGCAGAAGCCCAAGCCCGAGCCACTGCCGTTATTCGTAATGCAGAAAACAAGAAAAATACCTCACTCAAACAGTTAGAAACTGAGATAGAAGTCGCTCGAGCAGAAGCCGAACGTCGGGTCAAAGATGCGATTACCAAACGAGAAGCTGTAATTGCAGAATCCGAGTCAGAAATTGCTTCAGAAGTCGCACGAACTCAAGCTGAACTTCCCGTTCAAAGAGCAAGAATTATTCAAGTTGAACAGAAGTTACAAGCTGATATTGTCGCACCTGCTGAAGCAGAATGTAAACGTGAAATTGCCCGTGCAAAAGGGGATGCAGCCCGAATTATAGAAGAAGGAAAAGCCCGAGCCGAAGGAACTCAAAAGTTAGCCGAATCTTGGAAAACAGCCGGGGCTAATGCACGGGATATTTTCCTGTATCAGAAATTAGAAGGATTACTACAAACTCTGGTTTCTACGATTCCTGAAATTGAAGTCGATAATGTTACCGTTATTAACAGTGAAAATGGAACGACAGCCACAAAAATAGCAGGATTTTTAGAACAGTTGCGTCAAACAACAGGAATAGATGTCGCCGATGCGGTTCAGAATATCAGTCAACCTCGTCAACCTGTCAACACCATTGAGAAATTAGACCCCTTAAAAGAGGGGACAGTGTTACCGAGTTATGGTTCTAATTCAACCGTAACGAAGGATTAATTCTGGAAGTTAGTTCAATCAGAAGTTCAACTATTCCTCAGTCAAGTTGCTCAAAAAACGGAAACGAATAAAGCAATGTTTAATCATATTCCGAGTGCGATGCTTGAGTTTAGGTTCATCCAAGCTTAAACCCTGACTGTATCGGGAAATTGATTGAAAGTTAAAAGTAAGGTAGGCAATGCTTACCTTACTTTTTTTTATTTGAGTAATATTGTTACACTTGTTGATATTTTAGACAGTGAATACGTCCCTTCAGGTACATCCTAAAAACCCGGTTTCTATTGAGAAACCTTAATCTCACTGTGTCTCTAAAAATTGAAAACCGCTATATATGAAATCCTTATACTAATTCTTGAATACTGGCTACAAATCCTTTTGTTCCTCTCCCCTTTTGAAAGCACGGAAGGCGCTATATATGTACTTTCTTCATCAAAAATTGATATAAACCCCTCGGTAATTTACTGAAAATTTACAATTAAGTTTCTCCACATTGACCAAAAAGCGCTCTCCGCAAAAAACAGTCAAATCTTTAAAATACCTCCGTATTTTTACCGAAGATTTACAATAATACTTCAGTATTTTTACAGATTTCAACTATAATAAGAGAAAAGTTTGATGGATTCTGAAAATCAGGGATAGACAAACGCATTCAACTCGCCTCATTTATAAGCAATGGCATTGTTTTAGCTTTTCGATTGAGAAACAATGACAGTGCTTGAAAAAGGAAGAGTGCTTATTCACTGCGGTCGGGCAGTTCTGACTTTATTAATCATCTCAAAAGCTCCTGATTTTTTCTGATTATTTATTTCAACGTAGAACGCCAGCTATGTCCCCAATTCTGACTTCCAACTCTCAGCCTTTCAACTCTATACAAACTATTCAGCCTTCCGAAATGTCTTTGAATCGCTCAAAAACTCTCGTTTTTATTGATGCTAATGTAGACGACTATAAACATCTCGTCCAAGGCGTGAAACCGGGGATAGAAGTTGAGATTTTAGATATCCGGCAAGACGGTATCGAACAAATTACCGCCTTTTTATTTACCCGTCCTCATATCAAAACAGTTCATATTGTTTCTCACGGTTCACCGGGATGCTTATATTTAGGAAACGCTCAACTTAACCTCGATACCCTCGAAGACTACGCCAACTTATTACAAACTTGGTCAGCATCCGAAATTTTACTGTACGGTTGTAACGTTGCCGCCGGAGATGCGGGAGCCGAATTTGTTGAGAAACTGCACAAACTCACCGATGCCGATATCGCCGCCTCCGCCACTCCCACCGGAAACGCCGCCAAAGAGGGAGACTGGACGTTAAAGCGCTTCATCAGTCAAACCCCTGCCGAACTAGCTTTTTCAGCAGCGACACAAGCCTCCTATCGGGGTATCCTAGCCAACGGTCAGGTAAACATCGAAGGTATCGTAGAAGAAGACAGCACCCTAACCGCCCAAGTCACCGACTCAAACGGCATTTCGGGCGCTATCAGCTATCAATGGCAGTCTTCTGAGGATGAAACAAACTGGACGGACATCGCCGGCGCAACCAACAGCACCTTGACGCTCGCAGATAACGAAGTCGGCAAATATATCCGAGTCAACGCCTCCTATACCGACAATGGAGGAACAGCCGAAACCGTCAGCGCCGTCGCCGGAGAGGGAATCTTTTTTCAGGGCAGTTTTGATACTCCAGGCAGCGCCCAAGCCGTATTCATCGAGGGGAACTTGGCTTTTGTTGCTGATGATGCAAAAGATTTGCAAATCATCGATATCAGCAACCCGACTAATCCCACTTTAAGGGGCAAAGTTGAAAATACTCCAGGCCGAGCCAAAGATATATCCGTAGCGGGGAACTACGCTTATATTGCTGATGATACTGGCGGTTTGACCGTCGTTGATATTAGCAACCCCGCCAGTCCCACCGTGACAACCAGTGTAAATACGGGTGGCAAAGCTAACGGTGTAGCTGTAGCAGGGAACTTCGCCTACGTTTCTGATGATACAAGCGGTCTGGTCATCTTTGATATCACCAACCCCGCCAGTCCAACTCAGAAGGGTCGTATTGCTACTACTAATGCTGCCCCCACCGATGTAGCCCTAGCGGGGAACTTTGCTTATGTTACCGAAGGTAGTGGTATCAATACTGCTTCTGGTCGTAGAAATATGACTATCTTCGATATTAGCGACCCCAACAGTCCCATTCCAGTCCAGACCTTGGGTACCAATGGTAATGCCAGGGGTATAACAGTAGTCAACAACTTCGCTTATATTGCCAACGGTACAAGCGGTCTGACCGTTATCGATATTAGCAACCCCAACAGTCCCCAACGGCTCGGCAGTTTTAATACTCCTGGGAATGCCAGAGGCGTATCGGTGGCGGGGAACTTCGCTTATGTGGCTGATGAAGCTGGGGGTCTGCAAATTATCAATATTAGCGACCCCACCGCTCCCTCTTTAGAATACAGTTTTGATACTCCTGGCAGCGCCTTCGGTGTCTCTGTCGTCGATAACTTGGTTTATGTTGCTGATGGTAATGGGGGTTTGCAAGTTCTCGATGTTCAGACGACTCCCCCGACGGTTGCTAATATTAACGATAATCCCACCGATATTAGCCTCACCAGCAACAGCGTAGACGAAAACGAAGCAGTCGGAACCGTTGTCGGAATCTTAAGCAGCGCCGATGCTGACCCGGAAGATACCCATAGTTACAGTTTAGTTGCAGGTGCAGGCGACACCGATAACGCTCAATTTGAAATCGTTAACGGTGAACTTAAAACCAAAGCTTCCTTCGATTTTGAAAGCAAAGATTCCTACAATATCCGAGTTCAAACCAATGACAAAAATGGGGGAACATTTCAAAAGCAGTTCACCATTAACGTTGATAATGTTAACGAAACTCCCACCGATATTAGCCTCGATAGCAACAGCGTAGATGAAAACCAAGCTATCGGTACGGTTGTCGGAACATTTACCACTGCTGATGTAGACCCAGCAGACACCCATACTTACAGTTTAGTTGCGGGTGCAGGCGACACCGATAACGCTCAATTTGAAATTGTTA
>NZ_JAYGHR010000108.1:0-21948 GCF_034932365.1 Limnoraphis robusta BA-68 BA1
ACCGGAAGATTCCTGCGACTCCAAAGCTAGGAGCGAAGAACCAACCTGACTGTCCTAAAGGATACATCAAAAATACGCTGACGAATACTGCGATCGGTGCAGTAAAGGCAATAGCGTTGTAGGGACGAACACCAACCAAACGGGCGATTTCTAACTGACGTAAGCAGAAGCCAATTAGAGCGAAAGCACCGTGCAGGGCGGTGAAAGCCCACAAACCACCGAGTTGGCACCAGCGAGCAAAGTCCCACTGAGCTTCCGGTCCCCAGAGGAACAGTAGGGAATGTCCCAAGCTGTTCGCGGGAGTGCTGACGGCTGCCGTTAAGAAGTTGCAGCCTTCTAAGTAGGAGCTAGCTAAACCGTGAGTGTACCAGGAGGTGACGAAGGTGGTTCCGGTTAACCATGCGCCTAAAGCGAGATAGGCACAGGGGAAGAGCAGGATACCCGACCAACCCACAAATACAAAGCGATCGCGTTTCAGCCAGTCATCGAGGACATCAAACCATCCTCTCTGTAACTGAGGGCGTTCGACTGCTATAGTCATTTGAGAACGATCCTTTTGGGTTACTAAAAGACTATGCTTTCTAAGCAAGTTAACATAACTATATATTACAGTTAACAAAATTTGCAAAGATTTCTAGTCTCAAGATTTAAGATTTTTTTTATGAGCATACAAACCACAAGCACAAGCGACCGCATCATCAACAAGAAAGTTTTAGGCTCCCGTCGTCCCAGTAACTACTTCTGGGCAAGCGTTATCGCTTTGGGAGGCATAGGTTTTCTGCTGTCTGGGATTTCTAGCTACACCCAGGTCAATTTACTCCCCTTTGCTGATCCCACTCAACTGATCTTTCTCCCCCAAGGTTTAGTGATGGGACTTTACGGTGCTGCGGCTCTGTTGTTGGCCTTGTACC
The DNA here is from genome assembly GCF_034932365.1 of Limnoraphis robusta BA-68 BA1. Taxonomy (NCBI): domain Bacteria; kingdom Bacillati; phylum Cyanobacteriota; class Cyanophyceae; order Oscillatoriales; family Sirenicapillariaceae; genus Limnoraphis; species Limnoraphis robusta. The sequence goes on from NZ_JAYGHR010000108.1 coordinate 912, forward strand.
TCTGGCTGGTCATCCTCTGGGACGTCGGTGGCGGCTCCAATGAATTTAGCAAAGAAACAGGCAAAATTCGGATTTTTCGTTGGGGCTTTCCCGGGAAAAACCGAGAAGTCGAGTTCACTTGTAAAACTGAAGATGTACAATCAGTTCGAGTGGACATCAAAGAAGGGTTTAATCCTCGACGCGCTCTTTACCTGAAGCTCAAAGATCGGCGTGAAATCCCTCTAACTCGGGTGGGTCAACCCATGCCCTTATCTGAGTTGGAAAATCAAGGGGCTGAACTGGCTAAGTTTTTACAAGTGCCGTTGGAAGGACTATAGGATTTAGCATGAAACGATTGAAGATTCGGCAGTGGTTACTGTCTATACTGTTAGCGTGTGCGCTGATAGTCGCTGGATGTGATGGTTCGGCTACTCAGTCAGCCACTTCCGATAATGTAAATGCAGTGGGTGATCCGACAGTTTCACCTGTGGCTCAAGCTCAAAATTCACCAATGAGTAATCTACCGAAATTAGAAGGAAAAGCAACAGTCGAAATGACGGTCAACGGATCGCTCGTTACGATTGAAGTTGATGGCACCTCCGCTCCCATAACCGCAGGTAATTTTATTGATCTGGTTAACCAAGGGGTTTATGATGGCGTCGCGTTTCATCGGGTGGTTCGTGAACCTCAACCGTTTGTCGTTCAAGGCGGTGATCCCCAAAGCAAAAATCCCAAGGTTCCGATGGCACAGCTTGGAACAGGTGGCTTTATCGATCCCGCTACTTCCCAAGAGCGCTATATCCCCCTAGAAATTCAACCAGCAGGCGCAGAACAACCCCTGTACAGTCAAACTTTCGATGAAGCAAGAATTAAGGCTCAACCAAAGTTAAAGCACTCCAGAGGCGCTGTAGCTATGGCTCGTTCTCGTCTACCGGATTCGGCTTCTTCTCAGTTTTACTTCGCTCTGGCTGATTTACCTTTCCTTGATGGCAGTTATGCTGTTTTTGGCTATGTGACTGAGGGAATGGATGTGATCGATCAAGTTCAGCAAGGCGATCGCATTGAATCGGCTAAAGTGACCGCAGGATTAGATAATCTTAAAAAATAATTAAGATTTCTAGAATGCTGTAGGGGCAGGTTTTTACAGTGACCAGTGACCAGTGAACAGTGACCAGTGAACAGTAACCAGTGAACAGTGACCAGTTATCAGTGATAACTAATAACTAATAACTAATAACTGTAAACTGTAAACTGTAAAAACTGGTCACTGATAACTGTAAACTGTAAACTGTTTAAACCTGCCCCCCTTCTTGTCAATGCCTACGAATAACTGATAATTGCGATCGCACTAAAGATTTTCAAGCAAGATTCCGCCTCAAGTGACCGTGCAAGTTGTTGTAACAGGTATTGGTTTAAAATCCGCTTTAGGAACACTGCAAACAAGCTGGAAAAAACTTCTCTTAGGTCAATCAGGAATTCAATATTATCAACCCTTTCCTGAACAAAAATCTAGACCTTTAGCATTAATTAATCAACAGCCAACTCACCTCACAGAATTAACTCAAACAATATTAATAGATACACTCGAAGACGCTAATTTAACGCCTCCTTTACCCCATTGTGGAGTGGTTATCGGTTCAAGTCGAGGATATCAAGCACAATGGGAAGAATTCGCGACTCAACACTATAATAAACAATATAATCAACAAAAATCTATTAATTCTTCTGTTCCTATTCCAGATTTTTTCCATCATATGGCGGCGATGAATACCGCTCATTTTATCGGTTCAAACGGGCCAGTATTAGCACCGATGGCGGCTTGTGCAACAGGTTTATGGACAATTGCCCAAGCTTATGAGTTAATACAAATGGGATACTGTGAACAAGTGATTGTCGGCGCTGTAGAAACACCAATTACCCCTCTAACTTTAGCAGGGTTTGAGAAAATGGGAGCATTAGCTTTAACCGGAGCTTACCCTTTTGATCGCTATCGACAAGGGTTTGTATTAGGCGAAGGCGGTGCGATGTTTGTCATAGAATCTATGGAGTCAGCAAAACGTCGTTCGGCTCAAATTTATGGCAAAATATTAGGGTTTGGGTTAACTGCTGATGCAAGTTCAAGTAATCGACCCGATTTAGAAGGTAAAAGTGCGATTACAGCGATTAAAAATTGTCTGAGTCGCAGTGATTTATTCCCCCAAGATATTGATTATATTCACGCTCACGGTACTGCAACTCTACTCAATGATCAACATGAAGCCAATTTAATTAATACAATATTTCCTGATGGTGTTGCTGTCAGTTCAACCAAAGGCGCAACGGGTCATACATTAGGCGCATCTGGAGCGTTAGGAATTGCGTTTTGTTTGATGGCTTTACAACAACAAATTTTACCGCCTTGTGTGGGATTAAAAGAACCAGAATTCGAGATTAATTTAGTCAGAGAAGCGAGAAAAGCTTCGATTAAAAATGTGTTGTGCTTGAGTTTTGGGTTCGGAGGACAAAATGGAGCGATCGCCTTGGGAAAACCAAGAATTTCAAGAGATATTGTCTAGACTTGATTGTAAAATAGATGAGGATTTATTCAAAACTTATGGAAAACAAGATTAACAACGCTTCTCAATTGACTTTTTTAGAACGCATAGAATCTTTAAAAGCCGGGATACTTTCCGGGACTATGGCGTTTCTGGCATTGAGTCTGTTAATGGCTTTTAATCTTTTCATTCTGGCGAACCAGTTTGAGGCTTTAGAACCCATACAAATCACCTTTGATGTTCGGTTAATAATTAGAGGTGCGATCGCGTTTATTAGTGGTTTTTTATTTGGGGTAACGTATCGTTATGTTGTGCGATCAGATCAAAATCCTCACCTCAATTCAGGAGCGGTTTTAGCCTTTGGACTGGTGCGAGGTTTAGGCGAACTCGACGGGGGACTCAATACTCAGGAAAATGGGTGGTTTTTTGCGGTGATTGTCGCCGAAAGTATTCTTTTATTTGCAGTGGCTCGAATAATTTTAGATTTAGCGTTAAAACAGGGTTGGTTAAAACCGTTTAATTCGACTCACTAATTAAGTCAGTCAAATTAACGTAAATATGTATACTGAAGAAGATTTAACAAGACCGAGGGATTAACACCACGATGCCAGATGATTGGATACCGTTTTTAATCGGTGTAGGAATTCTAGTGATGTACTTAATTTTTTCGGCTTTGACCGAGATGGGGACTCGATGGCCTTGGAAAAAGTAAACTGAATTACATTTGATCAGGAGTCTAAAATTATTCTCCAGGTAGTAGACGCTTTAGGGTCGGAATTCGCTAAACTCTAGAGTAAAAATTCCTGTTGACCAACCCATGATCCCCTTAAATGATCCCGAAAGACCCGCAGAATTTGATCGCCAGATGATGCTGAGGTGTCTGGAACTGGCGCATCGAGCCTTGGGAAAAACAGCACCGAATCCGTTGGTCGGATGTGTGATTGTTCAAGATAATATGATTGTCGGGGAGGGATTTCATCCGGGAGCAGGTCAACCTCATGCAGAAGTGTTTGCGCTGCGAGACGCCGGAGAACGGGCGGTCGGTGCAACGGTTTATGTGAACCTCGAACCTTGCAATCATTACGGAAGAACGCCCCCCTGCACTGAAGCTTTAATACAAGCAAAGGTGGCTAAAGTTGTGGTGGGAATGATTGATCCCAATCCTTTAGTTGCAGGTCAGGGAATTGAACGGTTAAAGCAAGCCGGAATTGGGGTGATTGTGGGTGTAGAACAAGATGCTTGTCAACTTTTAAATGAAGGATTTGTTCATCGTATTCTTCACCATCAACCCTTGGGAATTTTAAAGTATGCGATGACTCTTGATGGCAAAATTGCCACAACGACAGGTCATAGTGCTTGGATTACCAGTCCTACCGCGCGACAACAGGTTCATCAATTGCGGGTGGCTTGTGATGCGGTCATTGTCGGGGGGAATACGGTGCGTCGAGATAATCCTCATTTAACGACTCATCATGCAGGTGAACCCAACCCTTTACGAGTCGTGATGAGTCGGAAGTTAGACCTACCTTTGGAGGCGAATTTATGGGATATTACAGCAGCAAATACGCTCGTTTTAACCACAAAGGATGCTGATCCGGATTGTCAAGAACAGTTACAGAAAAAAGGAGTTGAAGTGGTGGCGCTGTCGCCTTTAACGCCTGCAACGGTGATGAATCATTTATATGATCGTCAATTTTTAAATGTGTTGTGGGAATGTGGAGGAACATTGGCGGCTCAAGCGATCGCAGAGGGTGTTATTCAAAAAATTTGGGCGTTTATTGCGCCGAAAATTATTGGTGGAGAAACTGCCCCTTCCCCCGTGGGAGATTTAGGTTTCACTCAGATGAATGAAGCGTTAACTTTAGAACGAGTTACCCTACATTCGATAGGCTCAGATTATTTAATCGAAGGTTATCTCTCATCACCTTCTGATTAATTCAAATAATAGAAATTAATGTTATCCATCATTCCTTAGAGGCTAAGGATAAAAAATGATGATCGACCATCAATCCCATGACTGAAGTTGTATTTCTGAGCCTACTGATTAGTAGTTTAGGGTTTGAAGCCGTTTTAATTAGCAGTTGGATCTACTCTGAACATAGCACGGTAAAGCAACAAATAGAGGAGGAGGAAATTTTGACATCTTACGAACCCGCGAATAAAAAAGCATCCGCACCGTTACAACCTAACGGTCATTCTGATCAAAAACAAGTCGATGATTCTGCTTTGTCTGAATGGGAATATAAAATAGTACGAGCAAATCGTGATTTATTTCGGAATCCTGCAATTTTTCATAAACTTTGTGAAGAAGAAGCGGAAATGGGTTGGATGATGTTAGAAAAACTCGATGATCGCAGAGTTCGCTTTAAACGACTCGCCAATTTACCTGATCAAAACAATGATGAACTCCCTCGCTTTGATCCCTATCGCAGTCATTATGGATCTGATCTTGATTTTACTTCTTGGTTAGCGGCGATCGCTTTTATGACAGCTATTGTTTTACCTGCTTATTTGGGTTATGCTTTAGTCTCCGCAACATTAAATAATCTCCCCAATAGTTTACCTCGAATTCCTTTGTTAAATCAACCTCCAGAGGTTGAAACGGAAGTAGAAAATAATCAACAACCGCCGGAAGAAATACCATCAGAATTGGAAGCTAAACCGTCGGGAACCTAGAAAATAGTTAAACCAGAAATTCATCACCATCCTGATAGAATTTCAGTAGATTTAACTCGATTCATCCCGGCTTCAGCAAAGCGTTTAAAAGCCGTTTCTGCTTGTTCGGTATAATCAACGATTCCCGGTACAACCACAGGCGAGGTACAATCTTCTAACAGATAGATTTTCTGGGCGAGATTGGCATCTCGTTTTTGAATTTCTGTGAGTAAATCCTCAACTGTCCAAGCCACACAATGACTTTTGGCTTGTCCGGCGATAATCACTCGATCAAACTCTAATACATTTTTGATTAAACGGTGATTTTTTGCAGTGATTAAACCTTCTGCAAAACTCTCTAAAACTTCAGGTTTAAAGACCGAATAGTTTTCAGTGAGAGGATGATCCCCTTTGAGTTCAAATTTGGCTTGAGTTTGGCGAGAAATATTATGAAAAAAAATTGCTTCTTCTACCGCAGAAACTAACGCATGACCAATTCCCCCTAACATCGAATGATAGGGCCAAACAGTTAGGGGAAATCGACCGCCATCAGTCAATTGTTGGGTATAATGAAGGGCGTGTTTTTCTAGGGCTTGATAATCTCCCCCTGCTAAACTTTCCGCTACCCCAGGGTTAACTTTCCACAGTCCACTTTGAACATCTTCAAACGGAATGAGTGTAGCAGGTTCGGGATGTTCTCCTCTGTCGTTTACCCAAAAAATCGGGTGAAAAATCTGCATCGCGGTGTGAGTATCTAGCGTAACAATAACCTGGCTAATATTCCCTAAATTGCCATAAATAAACTCACACAAACGAATATTATCTTCAACTGCGCCTTTACCCGAATTTCCGGCGACAAATAACTCAAAGTCGGGAATACAAAACGTGTTTTGAACATCAATTAATAGCAAACAAACCCGCATTTTATCTGTAGCTGCGGGTTGAATACTGTGTTGTTTTGTCCAGGTTTTCGCTTCTGTCGCTCGTTGTTGGTAGGGGACGCGCCAAACCTCCCCAACCTTTTTCGCATCAAAATGATCAGGAATCGGCAGTTTTTGGCACTGCGGTATTGTCATCGGTTTTCGGAAAAAATAGACAAGTTGTTGAGGAGTGAAGCTGTTATGGAGAATTTAACTTTCTACCGTGTGACCCACCGACGTAATTGCTTGTTTAATAGAGTCTTCCGAAGGCTTTCCGTCTACCTTCACCGTCTTGGTTACTAAATCAATCTCAACTTTTGCGTCTGAATCTAGTCCTTTAATCGCTTTGGTAACAGTGTCTACACAACCATTACAAACCATACTGGGGACTTTCATTTCTAGTGACATAATAGATCTATAAACTCGACTCACCTTATAAGATAGCAGAATTTGGGATATCTGCCCTCTGTTTTCTAAAAAATGATCAACTTTTCCTCTTTCTGGAAAATTGATCAGATTTGATTAGAGTTTATCTCTACTTCTTTAGATAGAGATTTAGATGGTCATTCCACATTCATCAACTAAATAACACATCGCCCGAAAACGCAAACCGACCACTTGATCATAAAGAGGATTGAGTTTACATAACGGCGGAATTTTCAGAAAAGTTCGACCTGCAATTTTGAATTCTCGTTCAAAAGGACATTGAGCCGGAATCGCTTTGTAGAGGAATAAAGCGAATTGTGGATCGTGAATTTCTAAACTGTCGAGCCATTGACCTAGAGGATTAAACAAACGTGAGACTTGATTATTCATAGCTGCCTCTAACTGTTCAGAATGAACAAATTTCTGCTGTTTTCTGTTCTATATCTTCTAAGATACAAACCTTTACATAGAAATAGGTAAAGGAATTGAAAAAAATATTTTAACAATTGTAAAAGTTTTGTAAATCAGTCTGTATTTTACAAAACTATTCTATGAGTTATGCTTATTTTTACTTTAATTTTTCGTTAAAATCAAGAGATTTAACCTCGTTGATTAATCAAAGCTCATCAATAAATTCAATCTGATTTATGTTGCAAATTTAGATAAGCAAACCTCATCAAAGCAATTTGTGGAATAATAAAGAAGGTTTTATCGATCGCTCTATCTCCAACTCAGTCCTGATGATGCTCTCAACCTTATCTCAACCGCAAACCTGGATGTGGAAAGGCTTTCCCATCTGTTACTACGCCGAAGGAAATACTGGCCCTGCGGTGATTTTAGTGCATGGCTTCGGTGCATCCTGGGGACATTGGCGTAAAAATATCCCCGAACTTGCATTAAATTGTCGTGTTTTTGCGATAGATTTGTTAGGGTTTGGAGGTTCAGCAAAACCCCTTCCCACTCTCGAACTTTCTTATACCTTTGAAACTTGGGGTCAACAAATCGCTGATTTTTGTCGGGAAGTCGTCGGATCACCTGCATTTTTAGTCGGAAATTCGATAGGTTGTATTGCAGTTATGCAAGCGGCTGTTGATTATCCTGAACTTGTCATTGAAGTTGCTTTACTCAATTGTTCGCTGCGACTTCTTCACGAACGCAAACGCTCACAAATTCCTTGGTATCGAAGTTTTGGAGCCGATATTGCTCAGAAAATTCTAGGTTTAAAATGGGTGAGTCAGTTCTTTTTTAAACAGTTAGCGACACCTCAAACCGTTAAAAAAATTCTCTTACAAGCCTACAAACGCTCCGAAGCCGTAACAGAAGAATTAGTCGAAATGTTATTAATTCCGGCAAAAGATCAAGGTGCGGTTGATGTGTTTGTCGCATTTACGAGTTATTCTCAAGGGCCTTTACCTGAAGATTTACTGCCGATTTTACCCTGTCCAGCGATTATGTTATGGGGAACAGATGATCCTTGGGAACCGATAGAATTAGGTCGTGAATATGGTAAATTTGAGGCGGTTAAACAATTTATTCCCTTAGAAGGAGTTGGTCATTGTCCGCAAGATGAAGCCCCAGAATTAGTAAATCCGATTTTATTAGATTGGATTTTAACTTCAGAACGTTTGCTGACAAAAGTGGAAAATTAATCTATCCAAAAAAAGTAGTGCGGGCATCTTGCCCGCTACCCCTACCCCATTTAAATGGTTAACTTATCTTTTCACCCCTCTTGATTATCATTAAATTTTAAAAAGCTTGTAGTAGAGCTATTTGTTGGGCTTCAGCCCTATTTCTATATTTCTATTGGGCGTGTATTGCAACAACGAACCCATTTATTATATTACTCATTGGGATTTAATAATGTATACTCTTGTTCAAATACTTCTTCCCAAGACAGTAAAGTTAGATCACATTTTTTATTCATTTCAATTTCAGCCTGTTTAACAGCTTTATTAAAAGATTGCTCCCAAACAGACTCTAGATAATTTCGATTTAAACTGGGAATCTCTTCTTGAATATCCTCAATTTCATTACGAGCCGATAAAATTGTCACCGCCCAACTTGAAGAACGACGTTCAGGTTGACATTTCCATTTAATTACATGACTCATTAATCGAATAAGCTGGCTTTTTAATGCTAATTTTTTAGATTTTCCCATAGATTCAATTAAAACACCTAAACCCTGATCCGCTTCCATCCATTTTTTCTCCTGTAATAGTTTTTGAATAATAATTGCTGTCTGGTACTCAGAAGAAGCTGCTAAATTATGCCAATCTGGTTGAGTTTTCATCATGATTTTTTCAGAAATCTTTAATTTCTAGGATAACGAATTTAGAACCTTGATTGATAAATTCTGCAAACACCCCAGTTTCTTGATCGTGAGTCATCAACTTTTGTATCAATTCCGATACTTAAGTTTACAAAAAACCTAAAAGATTAAGATTTTTGTCATTAAACAATAAAAGGATTGCTTTAGTGGCACACTGAATCCTGAGTACAAACTCAATTTGCGATCAAAGGGTCAATTTAAAGTTTTATGATTCTCGACTTTGATCCGCAAAATATTTGAGAAAATCACAACAGACTCTTATCAAATCACACAAAGACGGAGAAAAATTTTATGAAATTGGCTTACTGGATGTATGCAGGCCCCGCTCACATTGGCACCCTTCGCATTGCCAGTTCATTTAAAAATGTTCATGCGATCATGCACGCACCGTTAGGAGATGACTATTTTAACGTCATGCGTTCGATGCTTGAACGAGAACGGAACTATACCCCAGTAACGACAAGTGTTGTTGATCGAAACGTTTTAGCACGGGGTTCTCAAGAAAAAGTTGTTGATAATATTGTTCGTAAAGATCAAGAAGAAAACCCCGATTTAATTGTCTTAACTCCGACTTGTACTTCGAGCATTTTACAAGAAGATTTAAACAACTTTGTTGAACGCGCTCAAATAGATTCTAAGGGCGATGTTTTATTAGCCGATGTCAATCATTATCGTGCGAATGAACTGCAAGCAGCCGATCGCACCTTACATCAAATTGTTGAATTTTATCTAAAAAAAGCCCAGAAAAAAGGCGAACTTCCCGAAGGAAAAACCGAAAAACCTTCTGTTAATATTTGGGGAATGACAACCCTCGGTTTTCATAATAACCACGACTGCACCGAATTAAAACGGTTGATGGCAGATTTAGGAATAGAAGTCAATGAAGTCATCCCAGAAGGCGCTTCTGTTCATAACCTGAAAAATTTACCTCGCGCTTGGTTTAATTTGGTGCCTTATCGGGAAGTCGGTGTGATGGCGGCGAAATATTTACAAGAAGAATTCGCCATGCCTTATATTGATATTACCCCGATGGGAATTGTAGAAACCGCCCGTTGTATTCGGATGATTCAAAAGGTATTAAACGAACAGGGCGCAAATGTGAATTACGAAGACTATATTGACAATCAAACTCGGTTTATTTCTCAAGCCGCTTGGTTCTCTCGTTCCATTGACTGTCAGAATTTAACAGGTAAAAAAGCCGTTGTATTTGGGGATAATACCCACGCCGCAGCGATGACAAAAATTCTGGCGCGAGAAATGGGAATTAAAGTGGTATTAGCCGGAACTTACTGCAAATATGATGCAGAATGGTTCAAAGAACAAGTGGGTGAATATTGCGATGAAATCCTGATTAGTGAAGATAATGGCGAGATAGGAGATGCGATCGCAAGATTGGAACCTTCAGCGATTTTTGGAACCCAAATGGAACGTCATGTTGGGAAGCGCTTAAATATTCCTTGTGGGGTAATTGCAGCGCCAATTCATATTCAAAACTTCCCCGTTGGTTATCGTCCGTTTGTGGGGTATGAAGGCGCGAATCAAGTGGTTGATTTGGTGTATAATTCCTTTACCTTGGGTATGGAAGATCACCTGTTAGAAATCTTTGGCGGACATGATACTAAAGAAGTGATTCACAAGGGAATTTCGGCGGAATCTGATTTGAACTGGGCGAAAGATGCCAAAGCGGAATTGAATAAAGTTCCGGGGTTTGTTCGGGGTAAAGTGAAGCGAAATACCGAGAAATTCGCCCGTGAACGGGGTTTATCTGAGATTACGTTAGAAGTGATGTACGCCGCCAAAGAAGCGGTTGGGGCTTAATTTTGTTGGGGTGGGTTCATCGCCCACCCGTTCCAAGAAATGAATTTCTTGGCTAATCAATAAAGTCGGTTGAAACCGACTAAAATTTTGCTTAAATTGATGAAGTTGAGTTTTCTTAAGAGGACTTCAAACTCTTAGCCAGGGATTTTAATCTCTGGCGTATTCCTTTCTCAAAATTAGCTAAAAATAGCTTTTATAGCAGTCGAAGCCTTTGATTAGGACACTGTTTTTCTGTCAAATCCTTTTATGATAAAGGTTTCAATTCTGTCTCCTGTCTCGGTGTCTCCTGACTTCTGCTATAAATTAGCGATCGCATCAACCAATTGATCAATTTCTGAGGGCGCTGTAAAATAATGAACACAAGCACGAATACAATCAGGATTTGAAATCGTTCGCACAAAAATATTCTGTTTTTCCAAAGCCTCAACCGTTGGTTTGTGGGCTAACCCATTCGTGAGTTTAAACGACACTAAACCCGCCTCTGGGGGAGAAGTTCGTAAACAATCAACATGAGATAATTCTGATAAACCTTCCCATAAATATTGACTGAGATCACAAATTTTTTGATAACGTTCTTCTATCGTTCCCCAGTCGTGATGAAGCTGTATTGAACGTCTCAAACCCGTATATAATGGATAAGCAGAAGTCGCGATTTCATAGCGTCTAGCATCGGGCTTCCAATTCACCGGATTTCCCGTTTGATCATAGTCAATACCCCGCCAACCCATATAAGTCGGAGATAACGCAGTTAACGCTTCTGGACTGATATAAAATCCTCCCAAACCTTCCGGCCCACACCACCATTTATGACCCGTAAAAGCGTAAAAATCAACGGCTGATTCTGTTAAATTTAAGGGCAAAACTCCCACAGATTGCGCCGCATCAACCAACACTCTAACTTTTCCATGCTGGTGTTGATGACAACATTTAACAATTTCATCTATAGGCAAAACTTGACCCGTATTCCACAAAATATGACTAATCACTAATAAGCGAGTCTTGGGTTGTAAATGCGCTTTAATCACAGAAACCGGATCACCTTGATTTAACGTTTCTCTCAAGGGACACATCGATACTTCTAGCTGAAAACGGCGCTGAAGTTCTTGAATCGCCGCAATCACCCCAGGATGTTCACAGTCTGAGAGTAACACAGCATCTCCCGGTTGCCAATCGATGCCCCACAGCGCAATATTGCAGCCAAACGTCACATTTTCAGTGATAGTTATCGTTTCAGGACTCACCCCCAATTCCCTCGCCATAGAGTCACGCAGCAGGCTAGAGGCTTCAGTTACCCAACTTCCCGCTTCCCCCGAAAATGGGCCTTTTTGTTGGACTTCTTCGTAGGATTTATAAATTGCATCGAGAGAAATCTTAGGCAACGGCCCTTGTCCGCCATAATTAAAGTAGGCTTTGTTTATTAAAGCTGGAAACTGTTGCCGATAAGTTTCTAATGTTAAATTCGTCATAATTGTATCAATCCGTTGTCCGTTGTCATCGATTACTGCTTTTCTTACCCTATACCATGAAGTTAGACTTCACTGATAATAAGGAAAGGAATCCCAGAGGGGTGGGGATGAGGATTTAACCGCTTCGCTTTCTGTTTGCTTCCCTCTCCCCTGCAAACTGTCTTCTATTTTCCATCACTTCAACCTAGATTTCATGTTGATTACCGACCAAAAACTTTTATTCTACCAACGGTGTTCTAGACGCACCTATCTTGATGTTTATGGAGATTTTAATCAAAAAGATCCTCCCAGTGATTTTTTACTGAAATTGATGCAAGATAGTTTCAATTTTCAGCAAACGATTTTAGCCGATCAAACCTATCAGCAACCTAATTATCCCAGAGGAGACTGGTTTTTAGGCGCACAAGCCACTTTAAATTTGATGAAGCAAGGGGTTGAACGCATTCATAAAGGGGTTTTACTTTTGAGTGAGGAACCCTTAGAAAATCTTCAGTCTGTTGAACATTCTCATCAAGTTGTTTTACTGAGTTATCCAGATTTGTTGGTTAAATCTCCGGGAGCGTCACAATTTGGCGATTGGATGTATGTTCCAACTGATATTAGACTCGGTAAACGTCCGAAACTTGATTATCAAATTATTGCCGCATTTCATGCTAAAGTTTTAGGCGCAGTTCAAGGTACAATGCCTGAGACATCTTGGTTAATGTTGAGGAATAAAGGTGCTTATGCGGTAAACTTAAATCAACGCCTTCCTCAGATGCAGAACCTTTTAACAGACTGTATCGAAATGCTGCGAAAAGACCAAGAACCAGAAGTTTTTATTGCGCGTCAAAAATGTAATTTATGTCAGTGGTATAGTTATTGTTATGCGATCGCTCAATCTGAAAATCATCTTTCTTTGCTTCCCGGTGTGACCCCTGTTCGTTATACTCGTTTGCAAGCTTTGAACATTACATCGGTTGCATCTCTGGCTGAAAGCACACCAGATTTTTTGAAAAATTATCCCGAATTTAATCTAGGAATTGCCGCTCAAGTCATTCAGCAAGCTCATTCAACTTTGAATAATAAAGCGGTACTTCGTTCTCAGGAAGAATACCTCAAAAATGGTAGCTTAAAAACGAGCGAAGCGGCTTCATCTTTAAAAATTATTTCGGAAAAATCTGTTAAAATTCTGAAAGATTCTGTCAATTCTTTAGTTTGGCGATCGCCTGTTGAACTCTATTTTGATATTGAAGCCCAACCTGAGTTAAACTTGGATTATTTGCATGGCGTTTTAGTGGTAGATAGGCGATCAAATACTCAAAAACTCTATTCATTTTTAGCAGATAATCAAGCCGATGAAGAAAAGATTTGGGAGCAATTTTTAGAGTTAGTTTGGACCTATCCAATTGCGCCTATTTTTCATTTTTGCGACTATGAACCCAAAACCATTCAACGGTTAGCCCGAGTCTATAAAACGCCAGACTATCTCTGTAAACCCTTACTGAAACGTTTGATTGATATTCATCAAATCGTCACTCAAACTGTAACACTTCCCGTCGAAAGTTATGCGTTAAAACCTATTGCACGTTGGATGGGGTTTGAGTGGAATGATCCCAGCGCTAACGGCGCTCAATGTGTTTACTGGTACGAACAATGGATCAAAACAGGCGATCGCACTTTACTCGATACCATTGTCCGTTATAATCAAGATGATTGTCAAGCAACATTTCATGTCAAAGAATGGTTAACCAATTTCTTAGAAACGGTTGAGTACAATGTTGAAGATTTCCAACTGGAATTAAACTCGAAATGAATGTTCAAGCCAAAACAATTCTAATTTTGTTTTTAGGATGGGGAATACTTCTCTTGGCTTTTATGGCTGAGTCAAGGATCACTTTAGCCGAAGAGATTAACTTTAATTTGATTGGAAAAGTCACCCTTCCAACGGGGTTTTTGTTTAAAAATACCGAAGTCGGGGGATTATCAGGAATGACTTACAACCCCGATCAACAAGTTTATTATGCGATTTCTGATGATCGTAGCAGTCAAGCACCCGCCAGGTTTTACACCCTAAAAATTGACTTGAGTTCCGATACACTTCCACCTGATGGAGTAGAAATAATCGCCAAAACAACCTTACTCAATTCAGACGGTGAACCCTTTCCAGAAATGAGTTTAGATCCCGAAGCAATTGCATTTACTGGGGAAAGTGTATTCATTTCATCAGAAGGAGATGTTCAGCGATCGCAACCGCCTTTTATCAAAGAATTTTCCCTGAACGGAGAAGAACTCAGAAGCTTACCAATTCCCGATAAATTTCTCTCTGCTTCTCCCGAAAAAAAACGCGGAATTCGCAACAATTTTTCCTTAGAAAGTTTAACCCTCACTGCCGATAACCGTTATCTATTTACCGCTACTGAAAATGCTTTGCTTCAGGATGGAGAAGCAGCCAGCCCAACCGCAGGAAGTCCTTGTCGAATTTTAAGATACAATCTAAAAACAGGTCAGCCTGATCAAGAATTTCTCTACATTAGCGATCCGATAGTGATAGCCCCTCGTTTCCCTAAGAATTTTCAGATTAATGGTTTAGTCGATCTGTTAGCCTTAGATGAAGATCATTTACTGGCTTTAGAACGTTCTTTTGCGCTGGGTGTCGGATATACGATAAAATTATTTGAAGTGTCTCTTGATGGGGGCGATCGCATTCAAGCAATGGATCGGCTGAAAGGTGAACTCTTAAATATTTCCCCAGTTCGCAAAACCCTACTCTTGAATTTAAACACATTAAATATTACCCTAGACAATATAGAAGGTTTAACGTTTGGCCCTACATTGTCAGATGGTCGGCGATCGCTAATTTTTATTAGTGATAATAACTTCAATTCCCTGCAAATGACCCAAATATTAGCCTTAGTGATCAGGGCGGGTTTACACATATTATCTCTGATTGGCATACATCTAGGCTGAACCCGCCCCTACAGTTATCTGTGATCAGGGCGGGTTTATACAGATTATCTCTGATTGGCATACATCTAGGCTGAACCCGCCCCTACAGTTATCCCTACAAAACTGGTTACTGTCCCCTGTCCCTCAAAAAAAATCTGATTAACCCCTTGACATATTAAGACAGATTGTGGATAATCGAATATAGTCAAAAAAAAAGGGACTGTAGTTCAATTGGTTAGAGCACCGCCCTGTCACGGCGGAAGTTGCGGGTTCGAGCCCCGTCAGTCCCGTAAAAAAGAGAGAGCAGTAACTTAGTAGACGATTTATGGTACAAAAGGGTACTATCTGTAAGATCAGATAATAGATCTATGCAACGAGCCTTCAAGACCAAACTGAAGCTGAACAACCGTCAAAGAACCTTAATGGCGACCCACGCCGGATATTCTAGGTGGGTCTGGAATTGGGCTTTGGCGATGTGGAATGAAGCTTACAAACAGGGTTTAAAACCTTCAACGAATAAGCTAAAAAAGTTCTACACCAATCACATTAAGCCAAACTATCCCTGGCAGTCAACGCTAAGTTCTAGAGTTTATCAATTTGCCTTTATGCACTTAGGGGAAGCTTTCAGTCGCTTTTTTCAAGGCATTGCCAAACATCCTAAGTTCAAGAAAAAAGGCAGAAATGATAGCTTTACGATTGATAATTGTGGCAAGGTAATGAGGTTTTCGGGGAAGAGATTGAAACTTCCTTTTATTGGATGGATATTCACTTATGAACCCCTACCTGAAATCAACACAAAGCGAGTCACAATTAGTCGAGTAGCTGATTCTTGGTATCTGTCTGTAGGCTACGAATTTGAACCAGAACAGACTGTTAAATCAAGAGTTTATCTGGGTGTTGATGTTGGAGTTAAGGCATTGGCGACCTGTTCAGATGGTACTGTTTTTGCCAATCCCAGAGCCTACAAAAAAGCTCAAAAAAATCTGGCAAAACTTCAGCGCGAACTTTCTAGAAAACAGAAGGGTTCCAATAACAGGAATAAAGCCAAACTCAAATTAGCGAAAGCTTATCAGCGAGTCACAAACATCCGAAAAGATGGAATTCACAAATTCACCTCATGGCTATGCAAAAATCACGCAGTCATCGGGTTAGAAGACTTGAATGTTTCTGGGATGTTAAAGAATCATAAGTTAGCGGGTGCTATTGCTGATTCTGCTTTTTATGAAATTCGCCGCCAAGTTGAGTATAAGTCCGAGTGGTACGGCTCAGTTGTAGTTTTTGCTCATAGATTCTATCCGTCAACTAAGACCTGTTCAAGTTGCGGTCACGTTCAAGAAATGCCGCTCAAAGAACGAGTTTTCAACTGTCAGGCTTGCGGTGTAAGCGTTGAGCGTGATTTGAATGCCAGCCTGAATTTAGAAGGTTATGCCGAGGGCTTCTTGGTGAATTGCCTGTCTGACCGGGTGCTGCCGACAGTCCGGGGTGATGCAGCGCAAAGTCCGATCTCGGCGGTTTCCGTCGAGAAGGAACTTTGCAAGACAGGAAGTAAACGTTAACACGGTTTATACCGCGTTATATCAGTTTTATAAAGCAGTAAGGATTTATAGAAAGCTGAGATTCAGCAAAAATCTATCATTGGATAGGTTCTGTAGGAATTGTACTAAAATCAACGATTTTCAGCCAGAACTCGCACTCTGAGTTGGTAGAATGAGATGGAGATCGAAGGAAGCGATCGCCCCAGTTTGAGAGAGTAGAACGATGGTATAGACAACCTTCACTCTCGCTCACCTTGGCAATCTTACCGACTTAATCGCGCCTAAATCCAGAATAAACATCCTTAGATTAGTATGAGTGTCAGAGTTCGTCTTGCCCCCAGCCCGACCGGAAATCTTCATATTGGTACAGCGAGAACGGCTGTATTTAATTGGTTATTTGCTCGCAACCAGGGCGGTAAGTTTATCTTGCGGATAGAAGACACCGATATAGAGCGATCGCGTCCAGAATACACCCAAAATATTTTGGATGGACTCCAGTGGTTAGGCTTAGACTGGGATGAAGGCCCGTTTTTTCAGTCCAAACGTCTCGAACTCTACGCCAAAATCATTCAAACGTTACTGGATAAAGATTTAGCCTATCGCTGCTACTGCACATCAGAAGAACTAGAGCAAATGCGAGAGGCTCAAAAAGCCAAAAACCAAGCACCCCGTTATGATAACCGTCATCGCAACTTAACCCCCTCTCAGCAAGCCGCCTTTGAAGCCGAAGGACGCGAACCCGTAATTCGCTTCAAAATAGACGATGATCGTGAAATAGCTTGGAATGACTTGGTACGAGGGAGGGTCGTTTGGAAAGGCAGCGATCTAGGGGGTGATATGGTAGTAGCACGGGCATCTAGCGGGAAGGAGATTGGTCAACCGCTTTATAACTTAGCCGTTGTCGCCGATGATATTGATATGGGAATTACCCATGTGATTCGAGGTGAAGACCACATTGCCAATACTGCTAAACAAATTCTGTTGTATGAAGCACTGGAGGCGAAAGTCCCGGAATTTTCCCATACGCCTCTCATTTTGAATCAAGACGGGCGTAAACTCTCAAAACGAGATGGTGTTACCTCGATTTCTGACTTTCAACAGATGGGGTTCACAGCCCCAGCGTTGGCAAACTATATGAGTTTGTTGGGTTGGACTCCACCCGACTCGACTCAAGAAATTTTTTCCCTCAGTCAAGCCGCAGAACAGTTTGGTTTTGAACGAGTTAATAAAGCCGGAGCCAAATTTGACTGGGATAAATTGGATTGGTTGAATAGCCAATATATCCATCAAATGCCTGTGGTTGAACTCACCGATTTGTTGATACCCTATTGGCAGGAAGCTGGATATCAATTTAATCTTGAAAGCGATCGCCTTTGGTTAGAACAGCTTACGGCTTTAATAGGCCCGAGTTTAACTCGTCTCAAAGATGCTATCGATCAAGCAAAATTGTTCTTTGCTCCAACGATAGAAGCAGACGAGGAAGCCAAAGCCCAGTTACAACAAGAAGGAGCCATTACGGTTCTGCAAGCGATTTGTGAACAAGTGGACTTTGATCAACCCCTGACGGCCGATCGCGCCCAAGAGATTATAAAGGTCGTCACAAAAGAAACGAAATTGAAGAAAGGGCTAATTATGCGATCGCTGAGAGCCGCTTTAACGGGAGCGGTTCATGGCCCGGATTTAATAGAATCTTGGGTTCTTCTCCATCAAAAAGGAGTTGATCGGATTCGCTTTGAGAATATCTTGAATGGTTAATTTTTCCAGAGGCTAATATTATGACAGATTCTTCCAAATCTCAAAAACCTACCTCTCCGACTCAGGGTGTCGGATTCCAAAAATTGGATAACCAAGCCGAGTCAGGATCTCAGTCATCTACATCCGAACAGTCGGCCAAACCGACAGATGCTAAAAAACCTGAACCTGAAGTTCCAACTGAGTCGATCTCAATTTCTCCAGTCACAGCAGACGAACCTGTTAAAGCAGAAGCAAAACCTGCTGAACCTCCCAAACCTGAACCCGAACCTGTCAAAGCAGAAGCAAAACCTGCTGAACCTCCCAAACCTGAACCCGAACCTGTCAAAGCAGAAGCAAAACCTGCTGAACCTCCCAAACCTGAACCCGAACCTGTCAAAGCAGATGTCAAACCGGAAGTTCCTGCAACCCCTGAACCTCCCAAACCTGCACCCGAACCTGTAAAAGCAGACATCAAACCGGAAGTTCCTGTGACTTCTAAACCACCCGAACCGAAACCCGAACCTGTGAGTGCCACTCAGCCTGCTGTTCAACCGAAGCTAGAACCCATTAATGTAGTCAAGCCTCCCGCCGAAATTAAGATGGAACCCACAACAGCCCCTAGCGTCCCTGTAATTGTAGTAGAAGAACCTGCGATCGTAGAAACTTCTCAATTTGATGTGCAAGTGATTAAGGACAAAGTTCTCTATTGGATCTCCGATTTACCGGAGAATTTACGGGAATTCTTTGGAGAGTATCAACGTCCTCTGCTGACAGTCGTGGGAATCGTCGTGATTATGGTCACTGCGAAAGGATTAGTCGGTGTATTGGATTCAATTAATGATGTTCCGTTGGTGAAATCCACACTAGAAATTGTGGGGATAGGATATTCGGGATGGTTTATTTATCGCTATCTGTTACGAGCGGAAACTCGTCAAGAATTGCTGGCTAAATTGCAGTCTTTCAAAGATGAAGTTGTGGGCAAAGATTCATAGAGCTGTTTTCAATCTCACTTGAAAATACTCTGTTGATCTCCTGATTTCAACAGAGACAATTTAGATGTATCCTGCTTTCTTTGACTGAGTAGTTACAACCGATCAACTAGAAGTAATGAATTCCCCTAGCTTCGGTTAGGGGAGTTTAGATTCTAGTGGATCATTGATTGCCGAGTGAGATGAATTCACTCTAGTCGGTTACAATTCTCCTGGAACTCACCATCAACTGCTGATCAATGACAAAGGATCAAAAACTTAATCTTCTAGCATTTGGAGCGATTTTTAGTGTAACTGGGTTGTTGTTCAATATTCCTACGCGAGCTGCTCCCCTACAGTATCAGACTACACCGATGTTTGAAAATGTCACTCTCTCCCCTGATTCTGGGCCAGATTCACTCACCATCCGAGGTTTAAGCGGAGGCCCAATATCTTCTCAAAATATCTCAGGTCGAGAAGAAACGCCAACGGGTCCTTGTATGGGTTTTGTCGATGAAAAACCCGATCACAAAATTGTTCTAACGGGTTTTTTTAAATCTCTCAGTTTGCGGGTTCAAAGCAGTGAAGATACTGTTTTAGTGGTTCGAGGGCCAGGAGGAAGTTGGTGTAATGATGACTATCAGGATATGAACCCAGGAATTGCAGGTCAGTGGCTTTCTGGAACCTATGAAATTTGGGTCGGTTCCTATGAACCCGATAGTTATCATCCTTATGTACTTGAAATCACGAAGCAATAACAATAAGAAATCCTCATTTATCACTTTGAATTCAATACTTTCATTATTATAATGAATTCTGAAACATTGAAAGAGCAGTGGACCGAAAAAGGATATTTTGTCGTTCCTAAATTGTTGAATTTTGATCGAGTTCAAGAACTCAGGTTAATTGGCGATCGCATTTTAAACCAGTGGATTCAAGAATCTAGCAACCCGTCAGAAGCCGCCAATTTAACGAATATGGCGTTTCTAACTGAACCTCGCTATTTTAAACAACATCCCCAACAACTGACTCAGTTATTAAATCTCATTTCTGATGAAAATATTCTAGACATTATCGAAACTATTTGTGATTTTACCCTCTTATTTCATAATACCCAATACTTCTTTAATCCAGCCAATAAAACTCGAAATGGAGATTGGCATCGAGATCAACAATTTGATGCAGCCAATGAAAAAATCGAACAGTTAAGAATGCAAAATACAGTCGGAATACACCTTCATATTGCCTTTTTACCCGATAATAATTTAGAATATATTCCCGGTTCTCCGACTCGTTGGGATAGCCCAGAAGAAATAGAAATCCGCCCGATTCACTAAATTAGGATTTTCTACCAAAGGCGGGAAAGTCTATGCTCGCGAAAGTTGGAAAGCTTAAGGTGGTTTGGACAAGGGAACTCCCTTCAGAACCCAGTTCGGTCACGATCATCAAAGATAGTGCTGACCGATATTTCTTAAGCTTTGTTGTAGAAATCCAATCCGAAATTTTTCCATCTTTTAACAGTTCAGTTGGCATCGATCTAGGAATTACAACCTTTGCTACCCTGAGTAATGGACAAAAAATAAAAGCTCCCAAACCCTTGATTAAAAGGATGAGGAAGCTGAAAAAGTTATCTAAAAATCTATCTCGGAAAACCAAAGGATCTAAACGGTATGAAAGACAAAGAAAGCAGTTAGCTAAATTTCACGCTAAAGTAGCTGATACCCGAACCGACTTCCTGCATAAAT
>NZ_JAYGHR010000109.1:0-21002 GCF_034932365.1 Limnoraphis robusta BA-68 BA1
AAAAACGGTAGCGGTAGGCTTTTTCTGTCATGTGTCACATCTTAGCATATAGCTTGTGAGAACCGCTATCGAAGAGGCGTTTCCTCCCGTCGCTAAAAGCGAGGGTCTCCACGCCAAATTCAGATGAAGAATGAAGAATCGGCAGATCGGCAGATGGTGAGTCCAGTCCTGTCACGGGTTACTGTTGACTGTCAACTGTAAACACTGGTGACTCTCTTGCAAACTGTGCTTCTGGCGGAAACCGCGCCCGTCGCAAGGCAAGCGCTGATAACTGGTAACTGGTCTCTGCTAAAAACCCATAAATCATTAACGCAGCGATCGCGCTTTCCGATAATATGGTATACGCGGCATCCAAACAAGGAAACTATTTAAGTATGAGTGATACCTTTGAGAAAGTTAAAAAAATTGTGGTTGACCAACTCGAAGTTGAAGAGAAGGACGTTACCCCTGAAGCTAACTTTGTCAACGATTTAGGTGCAGATTCTCTAGATACGGTTGAACTGGTCATGGCTTTAGAAGAAGAGTTTGGCGTGGAAATCCCTGATGAGGCAGCCGAGCAGATAGAGACCGTACAAGCGGCAGTAGATTATATTGACAGCCACGTTAAAGCTTAGGTAGAAGCTTTCTCAGAGACAATAACGCTGGTGCAAGGGTAAACCCGTTTCTCTGTTACCCCCTTTGACAATCAACCTCGAACGTTAAATTGTAACCTGCCAACAGTCAACGGTCTCAGGCCAATAACGGGAGAAATCATCAGAGGAAAACGGGTACAGAGGACTCAACAGACTTTCAGCTTAAAAGTCTTTAGCTTCTGCGGCGAGAAGCCACACACCTGAAAACGAAGTGTCAGTGTCAGATGAATCGCCGACAAGATCTCTAACTTCTCGGCTATTCCATTATAATCAAGTACATTCGCTCTAAGTTGTTCAATGAGAAACGTAGCAAAAGTCAGACTATATCCAACGGATGACCAGAAACAAGCCCTTGCAAAAGCGTTTGGCTCTGTACGTTGGGTGTGGAATTACTGTCTAGAGCTAAACAACCAAGCCTACAAAGAAACAGGCAAGGGTATCTCAGGAATGCAGCTAAAAAAGCAGCTACCAATCCTTAAGAAGAAAGAAGAAACAGCCTGGTTAAAAGAAACTTATTCACAGTGCTTACAGCAGTCTGTATTAAATCTTTCCAGGGCTTTTGTCAACTTCTTTGAGGGTCGGGCTAAATTTCCCCGGTTCAAGAGTCGTCATGGAAAACAGTCAATTCAATATCCTCAAAACGTCAAGATTATTGAAAACTATTTGAGTTTCCCTGTGATTGGCAAGATTAAAGCAAATATTCACAGAACCTTTGACGGGAACATTAAAACAGTTACAATAACTAAGACTCAAACCGAAAAGTATTATGCTTCTATTGTGTTTGAGAATGAGGATATTGAACCCCTGATTTCTGCTCAGGGTAAAGCTATAGGGTTGGACTTGGGACTGACTCACTTTTTAATTACAAGTGAGGGGTCTAAATATGATAATCCTCGACACTTCAAGAAGCACTCACACAACTTAAAACGGAAACAACAGAAGTTATCCCGCAAGCAAAAAGCATCTAACTCTAGGAATAAAGCACGTAGGTTAGTAGCAAGAGCGCACGAGAAAGTCAGCAACGCAAGGCAAGATTTTTTACAGAAATTGTCTCGCCAAATTGTCAACGAGAACCAAGTGATAATTGCTGAGAATCTTAATGTAAAGGGCATGGTACGCAACCATAATCTTGCCAAGGCGATAAGCGATTGTGGTTGGGGAATGTTCTTAAACTTTGTTGACTACAAAGCTAAACGGGACGGAAAGACCTTTCTGGAGATCGATCGGTTTTTTCCATCCTCAAAGACTTGTAATGTTTGTCTGAATGTTGTCGAAAGTTTGCCGCTTGATATTCGTCAATGGGAATGCAATCATTGTCATGCCCAACATGATCGTGATATCAACGCCGCGACCAATATTCGAGACGAAGGGTTGCGAGTCATCGCGGGGCGTATAAACTGCGCGGGAGACCCACGCAGACAGCCCCTTGCCTCTGGGACGGAGGCGACTGCCAGTGGAGGGAGTGTAAGACGAAGTCTTCGCAGCGATCGGAGCTTGCATCCGAGAGAACGAAGACCAGCCAGAGGGCGTAAATCCTCTGTGCGGCAACTTCCGATCAATGAACAATCTGTTGATGCTTCGACCAAGACTGTTCAAGAAACTGGAAGCCTACGACCGTGCATCGAAGCGTCGGCGTAGGTAGTTCACTTAATGATCTAGGGAAACTCAAACCCAACGACTGGGAATTAATAACTGATAACTGTAGAGCATCGATGTTCTGCTTTTTTGGGTGGTTAACTGCTTGAAATAAAAATCATGGATAAGATAAACCGCAAGCGAGTTGTTGTAACGGGTCTGGGGGCGATTACTCCCCTCGGGAATACAGTCGCCGAGTATTGGGACGGATTGTTGAGTGGACGCAATGGTATAGATACGATCACCTTATTTGATGCTTCAAAACACGACTGTCGCATTGCAGGCGAGGTGAAAGGGTTTGATCCTTGTGATTACGTCACCCGTAAAGAAGCTAAACGGATGGACCGTTTTGCCCAGTTTGCAGTATCCGCAAGTCAACAAGCGATCGCAGATGCGGGATTCGTGATTGATGACTTGAATGCAGAACAGGTCGGTGTGATCATTGGTACGGGCATTGGTGGCTTGAAAATTCTTGAAGAACAGCATGAGATCTATCGAACTCGTGGCCCCGAACGATGCAGCCCGTTTATGATTCCGATGATGATTGCAAATATGGCAGCCGGACTGACGGCAATTCAGTTAGGCGCAAAAGGGCCAAATACCTGTACCGTGACGGCTTGTGCAGCCGGATCAAATGCAGTGGGTGATGCGTTTCGCTTAATTGAACGGGGCTACGCTCAAGCGATGATCTGTGGGGGAACAGAATCTGCTGTTACGGCTTTATCTGTAGCCGGATTTGCCGCCGCTCGCGCCCTTTCAACCCGCAATGATGACCCCGCTCATGCAAGTCGTCCCTTTGATCGCGATCGCGATGGCTTTGTCATGGGTGAAGGTGCAGGAATTTTGCTTCTAGAAGAGCTAGAATATGCCCTTTCACGGGGCGCTCGCATCTATGGGGAAATTGTCGGTTATGGAATGACTTGCGATGCTTATCATATGACTTCCCCTGTACCGGGTGGAACGGGTGCAGCCCGAGCGATGTCACTCGCGCTTAAAGATGGGGGGTTAACGCCGGATATGGTCAGCTATGTGAATGCTCACGGGACCAGCACACCGATGAATGATTCTACAGAAACCGCAGCGATGAAAACGGCTCTGGGCGAACACGCTTATAATATTGCGGTTAGTTCGACAAAATCGATGACAGGTCACTTACTGGGCGGTTCTGGCGGTATTGAAGCTGTTGCTACGGTTCTGGCGATCGCTAACGATCAAGTTCCGCCGACAATTAACTTAGAAAATCCAGATCCCGAATGTGACTTAGATTATGTTCCCAATGTTAGCCGCTCTCAACCCGTTGAAGTGGCTCTTTCTAACTCTTTTGGCTTTGGCGGACATAATGTTACACTGGCGTTTCGCAAGTATAAACCGTAGGGGTTTATAGCAGTACCAAGGCGTTATTTGACATTTTTTGACGAGAAAATTGACCACTAAGACACAGAGACACAAAGAGAGAAAATCTGCGTGAATTTGTGTCTTTGTGGTTTTTATTCTTGCTCTTTGACAATCAAGAAAGTAGGATTTAGTCAAAAATAAACTATTTAGAAGCAGATTTATCGCGTTTTTTGGCTTGTTCCCGCTTAAATAATGCTCCAAATCCTAACGCCATACCTGAACCTAAAATTGTTAGCGGTTCGGGAACATCAGTGCTGGCTAATGCGACATTACCTGCTCCCCCATCTCCATTTTCAACATCATAAAATACAGCAGCATCTTCGGCACTAAAAAAGCCCGGAACAAAGGAAAAATTGAACGTAATTTCACCCAAACTTGCATCATCAACAGCAAAATCAAGTCCTAACAAATTCCCAAAATCATCAAACTCAACGAGAGGTTGACTGATTGCATCGGCTTCGGTAAAGGTGTTAGTGAAGGTATTAAACGTGAAATTAACACTCAGATCATTAATATCTGAAGTACCACCGGGATTAATGGTATCAAATCTAAAGGAACCATCATAGGTTGCTCCGGTCAAATCCCCGGAATCAATTGTACCACTCAAGTTAATAAAATAAGCCTCAGCCGGAGCGATATCAAACACAACAATAGCAGTCGTTACAGCAGCAGTCGTTAGGGCAAAGTTTTGAAACAAGTTAGTCATTGTTTTTTCTCTCAAAATTGAACAAAATTTGCAGCGTAGAATTGCAATTAAAATTAGGTGGGGGCAGATTTCGCAGCAATAGATGAACCCACCCCAATACACCTAGAAAATACCTAGAAAATAAAGTTTTCGGAATTGTTGAGTGAACTACTCGATACACCCTGAACTAAAATAAAATCTCGAGGACGACCCGAACCTGTTGCGCCATCCGGATCGAGAGTTACGAGGGTATCGACTCCACGAGCGGTAAAACCCACATAACCCGCCGAGATGGGGTTAGAACCGCTAAAGCCAACACTATCTAAGACTCCTGCTAAGTCCAGCTTGTCGCTTCCGACTTCAAAATCCGTGATAGTATCACCCGCATCGACTAAAGCGGTATAACGGAAAATATCATCCCCACCGCCACCTGTAAGCATATCTCGGTTTTGCAAGCCTGTAATGGTATCATCTCCGGCAGTTCCGATCAAGTTATCTCGGTTAGCGGTTCCGTTAATCACTTCGCCAAAAGTCTTAAGATCTAAACCAACAATCACCGGATCATGGTCAGAAGAACGGAATTGATCCTCATTAAACAGGCTATCAATTTGATTGGCTGACTTAAAGTTGGTGTTGTAGTCCAACACACTGGGTTCATCGGCATTAATATGCCATTTCGCCGCCCCTGTCACCTGTTGGCTGAGGTTGTCTGTTGCGAGGGCGTGATCCAACGCTCCCCACTGTCCATCAAAGACATAAGAATAAGTGGAATTATCCAACAGATTATTTAAACCCGCAGCTTCTAACGCCGTTAACGGATCTTCCTGGGCGTAGGCGTTTAAATCACCCATCACCAAATAATCTGCATCACCGACTCCCGTTGGATCAGTTGCTAACCAGTCCCCTAACGCTTCTGCGGCTTGAGTCCGAGAGAAATTGCTGGCGCCTTGTCCATCTCCTTGATCCGCATCTTCAGGCTTATCTGTCGCGCTACCTTTAGATTTCCAGTGGTTATTAACGGCTGTAAACACCTCACCCGTCGCATTTTCGATAAACGACTGGGCTAAGGCTGGACGCTGAACACTGGTATCGAAACGCGGATCTACACTGCTATCAAGGACGCTTGTTGTCCCGGTGGGAGTCACTGCATCCGGTTTGTAGATAAACCCAACGGTGATCGCATCTGTACCCAGTTGAGGCGTACCGGGGTCAATAAAGGCATAAGTCCCTTCTCCGGCGATCGCATTTAAACCATCGACTAAATCTTGAATAGCACTCTGAGGGCCATAGCCATCATTTTCGATTTCAATCAAACCGACGACATCCGCATCCATTCCCAGAATAGCGGAAAAAATCTTGTCGCGTTGACGTTCAAACTCTTGTTGATTTTCTGCGCCTCGTTGTTCGGAACTGGTAAAACCGCCACCTGTACCATCGCCATTGAAGTAGTTTAGGACATTAAAAGCCGAAACTTTCAGACGTCCTCCAACATCTGGAGTTTCAGTGGGGCGGGGGTTTGTCGCCTCAAAGTCAACGGGTGCAACGGGTTGAATGCGATAATTACCAATATTCGCCGCGCCGAAACGATCGTCGAGAATACCTGTGAGTCCGCTAACGGTATCTCCCCCCCGTAAGGTATTGCTTGGGCTTAACGGTTGTCCTCCCCGCCCATTAATAATCGGATCAGGGTTTTGTACTGTTAACCCATCATCTAAAACAATGCGGCGTTTCGCTAGTTCATCTTGATAGGCTGCAAACCCGCTCACACTGGGAGCGTTAAACTGAGTAAACTGATCCAAGCGTCCATCAGTTCCCGGTTGGTTACTCGCGCCATCAGAAGACAACACCACCTGTCCAAAGCGTCCGAGTTGGAAATGTTCAGTGACGCTGAGGGTTGTGGGAATTGTCACCCGCATTCCTTCAGAGGCTTCGAGTTCACTGGGGTTAACAACAGGAAAATTGATAACCGCAGCAGTCGGTAACGGGTCATTGTTGCTAACAATGGTGACATTGCTGACGTTATTGAGTTGAGTTAAGCTGCTTGTACCACTGGTAAATTCAGACACAACGCCCGTAACTCGTACTGTGTCGCCTTCGTTGACATCGACTCCAAAAGTGTCATCAAAGATGAACAGACCTTCTGAAGTCAAGGAGTTGTCATCAATATCGCTATCTTCTTCTTGGACATAAAAGCCTCGCAGGTTGCGACCATTATTGGCATCGAAGGATTGAAAATCACCGACAACAACTGCTTCAATGGTTTTTGTCTCACCAATAAAGTTGGCCGTTGTATCTGTTCCTTGAATGGCGTTAATTTTAGTAATATTCAACGCGACATCGTTATCGAGGATATCAACGCTGACATCGGGAATGGTCAGGGTGTCGTAGCCAGAATCACTACTGCTAACGCTATGAGTAATGGTGTCGGTGTGGGGACCTTCTACAACCGTATCATTGATAGGCTTGACGGTAATGGTTTTCGAGGTGGTATCGCTGAGGGTAACATTTAGGGAGCTAAAGAAGTTTACCCCATCTTGGCTGAGGAGGGTTTGTCCATCATTGTTGATCGTGATCGTAACTGGACTGCTGGGTGTTGTATCGAGGGCAATCTCATAAGTATCAGTGGTTTCGCCTTCTTCATTGACTTCGGTACTGCCGTCGCTTTCAATTAACGTGATACCGGGTAAAGGTGCAGGCGTAGAGGTAACTTGGAGATTATCGATCGCCAACCCGTGATCATTCCCCGCATCGTTAGCATCTGACCAACGCAACCAAATTTCTTGACCGGGTGCCAAAGAGAAGCCGCTCAGAGTTCCAGAAATGTCAACTCGATTGTTGTTACCATTTAATGGAGGACCTGCGGTACTGCTGGCGACTGGCCCGGTAAAATCGAGTGCATCAACATTAGTCCAAGTGCCACCCGTGAGGTTAGTCGCACCGATCTGGTAGGCAAAATCGAGTTTCTGGGGCGTGGGATTTCCCCCATAGCGCCATTGTTCGCCCGTATAGCTAATGGAAAGAGAGGATAATGTGGTGTTCGTATCGTTGTAGAAGCGGGCGCCGTACAAAATATTGGAAGTGGTATTAGAAGCAACCGAACCTAAAGCGCGATCGCTACTTCCTGTTGAACCAAAACTATACAACGCACCTGTATTTAATGTACCCGAACCTGCGTTGTAAGTTGTGCGATTGGAATACCAACCCTCGAGGGTATTGGCATCACTCCAAGCGTTACCTGTACCGGATGCGGCGAGGGAATCAAAGTTTTCAGAATAGGGTGTGCTGAGGGAAATTGTTCCACTGGGATTAGTCACGGTTGTTTCTCCTCGGACTTCAAAGTTATCAAAGCGGAATTCATTGTTACCATTTCGAGCTAAATCGTTAATCCGAATTTGGACAGACGATTGATTTTCAATAGCCGTTACTGTCGTTAAATCAACATTGGCAGTCCTCCAATTTCCTCCTGGTGTGAGGGGGGCGTTAAGTCTTGAATCTTAAAAGACTTCAAGCTCAGATGCCAGCTTTTAACCCAGAAATAACTGAAGTGATCAATAACTATCTCCCAGGGAAATGAACGTCTTCATCCTGACTGCAAGTTGAGGACATGACCGTTTTAGAGACATGAATAATGTCTCCCCTGGTTAGGCTTAACCTAGTGTCAGAATGAATGAGTTGACTTCCGTAAATTCACTAAGTTCAAGTTAAAGCTTTAAGGTTAATTAAAGATTAACAATTTGTAAAAATAACAGATTGTGATTTGTTTTTTACTGAAGCTTTATATAAAGGGTAAATTTCTAGGGGTTTTTCAGTTCAGCAGGAAGACGAATGCGTACATGAATCGTCTTTTGGGCTGAAAACCGTCAATCAAGTTAAAGAACATCGCCCATCTGCTGTTAAAAATTTGCGGTGAGGGTGAGGTGCATGACCCATCAAAGTCCATCCGACAGATTAGGAAGAACAAACAATAGATTTAAAAAGGAATTCTTCTTATGTTAAAAGCATTTGTAAGTCTTAGGCTCATCTGAATAGAAAAAGGTCAGATTTATAAGTTAAGGGCAGGTTTATATCTGTTGTTTTGAGGAAAACATACATCTGTGTTGAACCTGCCCCCAATTAGGCAAAAAACAGTTTCATACCAGTAGAAAGGAGAATATTTAACAGTTTTTAAAGACTAAAATTAACCACTAAGCCACAAATTCACGAAGTTTTCTCTCTTTGTGTCTCTGTGTCTTTGTGGTTTTTATTCTTGAATCTTTGACGAACTGATCATCTGTAGAACCCGCCTCTACGAAATCCTTCCTCTAGGACTCTAAGTTTTGTGAAAGGTTACTCAAAGCTGCTGAAATATACCCTTCCCGCAACACATCTTGAGGATTAACCGTAGCAGCAACCGTCATTAAACGAGCAATAACCCCTGTCCATCCGGTTTGATGACTCGCCCCAATTCCTGCACCACTATCCCCATGAAAATACTCGTAGAATAAAATTAAATCTCGCCAATGAGGATCGGTCTGAAACTTTTCACTTTCCCCATACAGGGGACGCTTTTGCTGATCATTTTGCAGAAAAATATTACTCAAACGACGGGTAATTTCATTCGCCACTTCCCATAATGTCATCCATTGGCCTGAACCTGTCGGACATTCGACTTTGAAATCATCTCCATAGTAAGCATACATCTTCCGTAACGATTGGATCAACATCATATTTACAGGCATCCAAATCGGACCGCGCCAGTTGGAATTTCCCCCAAATAATCCGCTTGAAGATTCCGCCGGTTCATAATCAACCTGATAAACATTTCCTGCGACTGTAAAAATGTAGGGATTATCTTTGTGATAACGGGAAAGGGCGCGAATTCCATAATCGCTCAAAAATTCGGATTCATCCAGCATTCGTTGTAAGATTCGCTGTAACTTTTCGCGGTTTACTGGAGATAACAAGCATTTTCCTGTGGCGCTTGTTTCCATGGGATCGCTAATATTTTTGATCGCTTTGCTATGTTCTTTGTTAAAATCCTGGATTCGCTTGGCGACTTTGGGGACTTTCTCTAAAAGTTGAGCATCGTAAACCATTGTTGCAAATAAAGGAATTAATCCGACCATAGATCGGACTTTGACCCGAGTTGAATAACCATCGGGGAAGCGCAACACATCATAATAAAAACCGTCTTCTTCATCCCACAATTCATCGGCGTTATTTCCAATGCGATCCATTGCCATCGCAATGTACATAAAATGTTCGTAGAATTTGCAGACGAGATCTTCGTAGACGGGATTTTCTAGGGCTAATTCAAAGGCAAGGGCTAACATATCTAAGCAAAACATCGCCATCCAACTGGTGCCGTCGGCTTGTTCTAAAGTTCCTCCTCCGGGTATAACAGAACTGCGATCAAAGACTCCAATATTATCTAAACCCAAAAAACCGCCTTCAAAAACATTATTACCCTGAGCATCTTTTCGGTTGACCCACCAAGTAAAGTTCATTAACAATTTGTGAAACATACTTTCGAGGAAAACGCGATCGCCTTTGCCATCATTTGCTAGTTTCCCCATCAGATAAACTTGCGCTGTTGCCATACAATGAACAGGCGGGTTTACATCGCTAAAGTTCCACTCATAGGCGGGAATTTGACCATTCGGATGTAGATAAACTTGATTGGTCATCAACCGCAGTTGATCTTTTGCAAAATCGATATCAATCATCCCTAATACTAGACAATGAAACGCTAAGTCCCAAGCGGCAAACCAGGGATATTCCCATTTATCTGGCATGGAGAGAATATCTGCACTTTCGAGGTGAAACCATTCTTTATTGCGGCTGATAAAGCGACTCGGACAGTCAGGGGGCAAAATTTCATCATTTAACCAATCTCCTACGGGATAATAGTAGAATTGCTTCGTCCACATCATCCCCGCAAAAGCCTGACGCATGATGTTGTGAGCGTCTTCAGAAAGGGTTGAGGGAATGACACTATTATAGAATTCATCGGCTTCTTGTAGACGAGTCTTGAAGATAGATTCAAACTGATCACCAAAGGCTGTTTCTGGAGAAGAAAATACGCGATCACTTAATCGCAATTGAATCGTTTGTTCACCCCCAGCAGGAACTTATAATCGATAACTGGCTGCCGCTTTTGTTCCAATTTTATCCGGGTTAACAGCATCGGTTTTTCCCTCTACAATATAGTTATTAATGCCATCTTTAACATAGGGTGAAGCATTAGGAATATTAAAGATGCGTTGCGTGTTGGTTTCGTTTTCTGTAAATAATAGAGGAACGGTGCGATCGCAATATAAATACCGTTTACCCAGTTGATGATGATCAGCCGCGATGGTTTGATCATTGAGTTGTTTGAGAGTCGGTTTGGGGGGAGTTTGAGGAAACCATGACCAATTATTTCGGAACCAAAATGTCGGTAAAACTTGTAGAGATGCCGCTTCTGGCCCCCGATTACACACCGTAATTTTCATCAGAATATCTTCGGGTGTTTCTTTGGCATATTCGATAAATACATCGAAGTAGCGATCTTCATCAAATATTCCTGTATCAATCAGTTCATATTCTAACTCTAGACGATTGCGATGACGATTAGTTTCAACTAAATCACTGTAAGGAAAGACTTCTTGTGGATATTTATACAGGTATTTCATGTAGGAATGAGTCGGCGTACTGTCTAGATAAAAGTAATATTCTTTGACATCTTCGCCGTGATTTCCTTCACTGTTTGTTAGTCCAAAAATCCGCTCTTTGAGAATCGGATCTTTTCCATTCCACAGGGCTAATGCAAAACACAATTGTTGTTGATCATCAGAAATTCCAGCTAACCCATCTTCACCCCAACGATAAGCCCGAGAACGGGACTGATCATGGGTAAAATAGTCCCAAGCATTCCCCGTTTGGCTGTAATCTTCTCGGACGGTTCCCCACTGACGTTCGCTTAAATAAGGCCCCCATTTTTTCCAAGGAATATTCTCGTTAACAGCTGTGTGCAGTCTCTGTTTTTCAGAATTAGAATTATTGGTTTCCATAGCTACTAATTGACTCCTTTAGATCGAGACTTGAAGAGAATGTCACTGGCTCTGTCTGAATTAGGATTATTTTTGCACAATTTTTGCTAAAAAAATAGAGGGTGTTTGATATGTATTTTAAATGTTTCAATTGTAGTCTTTTTTGATTGTTTATTAAGGGATGTTATCAATTCATCATATCATGTCCGGATAATTAGTGATAAAAAACTTTCTCATAATCCGACTCTTTCTTCTTCTTGATTTCCTCGGTGACTCGGTGACTCCTCCTCCTCTTTCTTCTTCTTGATTTCCTCCTGACTCCTGACTCGGTGACTCCTGACTCCTCTGTCGTTTATTTATAACTGTTCAACCGGACATGATATCACTTGAAAAATAAAGACTGAATAAATTTCAGGAAATAGACGGTTTTTCCGACTGATCTTTGCTTGTTGCCTGTTGCCTGCTATAATCGGCTTGAATCAGTAAAGAGTCTGCAAAAGCGATCGCTTCAGTAGCAGAACGTCCACTCGCCAACTGTGCTAATTCTTCGCGACGTTGATGGTTTGTTAGTTGCATCACTCGTACAACCGTTCTTTCTTCTCCTTCGCTAGAAACCTGATCACGAATGACTTCTTTTTTAACCTGAAAATGGCGATCGCCCATCGCCGCGACAATGGGTTGGTGAGTCACACATAAAACTTGATGATGTTGACTAAGTTGATGTAATTTTTGGGTAATGGCTTGAGCGACTCGTCCAGAAACACCGACATCAATTTCATCAAAAACAAGAGTTCCTGAACCCGCAACTTGAGAAAAACAAGCTTTCAATGCTAACAAAAACCGACTCATTTCTCCACCTGATGCAATTTCACCCAAGGGTTGTAGCGGTTCACCGGGGTTAGGACTAAAACAAAATTCTATCTGATCTGCTCCATTAATAGTGGGTTCCATTGGGCTGATTTCGACCTCAAATTTAACCTTTTCCATCGCTAAAGGTTTGAGTTCTTCTATTAAATGAGTTTCCAATTTAGAAGCGGTTTTTTGACGCAATTGAGTTAAGCTTTCACAAGCAATCGCTAATTTTTGAGCGGTTTCTTGATAGGCTTTTTCCAAGGCTTCGAGGGATTGTTCACCTTCTTGTAATTCTTTCAGTTCAGCTTGAATTTTCTCATAATAGCTGATCACGTCGGCTAACGTTTGACCATATTTGCGACAAATTTGTTTCAGTTGTTGAATGCGATCTTCGACATCTTGGAGTCGTTGCGGATCAGACTCAAGTTGTTCACCATAACTGCTAATTTGTCGCCCCGCTTCGGTAACTTGGGCTAACGCATCTTCCACCATTGCTAAAATCGGTTGTAGTTGCGGATCGTATTCAACCATATCAGTTAATAAATTTTCCGCTTGAGACAGTAAATCTGAGGCGGCTTTTCCCTCATCATTTTCATACAATCCCTGATAGATTTTATAACTTTGCTGTTGGAGTTCAACCACATGACTGAGGCGATTAGATTCTTGTTTTAGTTGTTCTAATTCATCAGCATCAGTTAAATGAGCGGAGTCTAATTCTTGCGTTTGATAGAGTAATAAATCTAATCTTTGGAGACGATGTTGTTCAAACTGACGGCGATTTTCTAAGGTATTTTTCGCTTGTGAGGCTTGGGTATAAGCTGCGGCTACTGTTTTTTTAGCAACAATTAAATCATTTCCCCCATAGAGATCTAACCATTCTCGTTGTAAACTGGGTTGACTCAGTTGTAACGTTTGACCTTGGGCGGTAATTTCGACAAAGCGATCGCGAACTTCTTCTAAGAGTTTTCGACTGATTAAAATCCCATTTAAACGGGAACGGGTGCGAAGTTTTCCGCCAGAGAGTGTAATTTCACGACAACAAACGGCGAGAGTGCCATCAACTAAATCAATTTCTTGTTGGGCTAACCAAGTGGCGATTAGGGGTTCGACTTCAAAAGTGGCTTCTAAAATGGATCGTTTTGCACCTGTACGAATGACACGACGATCTACTTTTCCGCCTAAAACTGCATCAATGGCATCGAGGATAATGGATTTTCCAGCGCCAGTTTCCCCGGTAAAAACGTTTAAACCTAATCCTAGTTCTAGATCGAGATGATCAATTAGAGCAAAATTCTCAATCCGCAGCGATAGTAGCATTTTTAGGGTTAAATTATAATCACCAATTGACTGAAAGTTTATGGCGCTACGCGCAGGCAAAAGGCAAAAGGCAAAAGGCAAAAGGCAAAAGGCAAAAGGCAAAAGGCAAAAGGCAAAAGGCAAAAGGCAAAAGGCAAAAGGCAAAAGGCAAAAGGCAAAAGGCAAAAGGCAAAAGTTCGACTATAAAAGGTTTTCAGCTTCTTGAAAAGTTTGGCGGGACGGAAACCGACACCGCCAACTTTTCGCTTTTACCAATGTCAAATACCGTGTCGGCGTAGTGCTATAGAATAAAATCATCAAAATTATTTCCACCTATTTTGACCGTTATTAGTAACTCTTTGGGGGGTTAGAGTTACTATTATTCGGTCTTGTGTATTAAGGATTAACTCTGAATGGGAACATCAGCTTGAATTTTATCAACAGCACGACGCAATACTCCATTGAGAAATCGATAGCTTTCTTCATCGCTGTAGCGTTTAGCGAGTTCGACGGCTTCATTAACTGCGACTTGCTCTTGAACTCCCAGGTATAACAGTTCAGCTACAGCAATTCTTAAAATATCGCGATCAATCCGAGGTAAACGGCTCATTTGCCAGTCTACCATTGCTTGAT
Organism: Limnoraphis robusta BA-68 BA1; assembly: GCF_034932365.1. Classification (NCBI taxonomy): domain Bacteria; kingdom Bacillati; phylum Cyanobacteriota; class Cyanophyceae; order Oscillatoriales; family Sirenicapillariaceae; genus Limnoraphis; species Limnoraphis robusta. The sequence continues at coordinate 14,139 of NZ_JAYGHR010000109.1, forward strand.
TCAACAGTTCGTCAATTTCCGTGCGGTGAGTATTAACAGCCGTTAAAATATCAATGGTGTAGCCGACGACTTCTTCCTGTCGAGCCAGTTGGATCAGTTCAGGAAACTCGACAGCCGTTGCTAAACGATTAACGGCGCTCTGCGTCAGTTCAATGGCTTCTTGGATCATCGCTCTAGCACTTTGTAGATCGCTTGCTCGAAATTGACTTCCCATCAGGCGATCATTTCCCCGTTGCAATTCAACCATTGCAGTTTCTAGAGACTCTTGACTTTCGGTGGCGAGTGTCCGCACAACAGCCAAGACGATATCTTGAATTTGTTGAGTCGCGAGTTTTTCTGAACTGCTTGGAAGTTGACCAATACCTAGAACAGCGAGTTCACGAGCGCTTCGGCGAGCTTGCATAGAATTCCCCAGTGAGTTGTAATATCAAACGAGAGTTTTAGAACGAGCGGTGTTGAGGAAATATTCTCAATCTAAGGCTAATCCTTGATCATTCCTCATCTAATGGTACTGTTTGCAGTCGGTTCTCGTTAGGGATTAACCGTTCAAGTTTTTGATCGCTAACAGGATCGTTTTGAGTGGGTTTCAAGGGGGCGGTAGAATTGACAATACCACCAGACACTATAATTTTAAAGGCATCTTCGACCGATAGAGTCAGGTTCATCACTTCATTCGTCGGAACCACAGCGTACCATCCACTGGTGGGGTTGGGGGTTGTGGGAATAAAAATGCTGATCATCTGTTCGGTCATTTTTGACTGGATCTCTTCGCTGACATTTCCCGTCACAAACGCCAGTGTCCAAATTCCATGTCGGGGATATTCAACTAAAACCACACGACGAAACTTATCGTTAGAATCTTTGAGCAGGGTTTCTAAAATCTGTTTGAGGGTTTTATAGACTGAACCCGCCAGAGGGATTGCTTGCAGGATTTGTTCGCCGAAATCAAGCAGCCAGCGACCGACAATGTTACGGGCCATTAACCCAATGAATAAGATCCCCAAAAGCGGAACCGCTAATCCCACAACAACGTTGAGTAAGTTAACTAAAATGGGATGCAGTCCATCAAAGGGATTAACCTGTTTAGGAATTCGCGTCAAAAACTCAATCACCGAACTCGCGATCGTAATCGTTAACCAAATAGTCGTCGCCAAGGGGATAACGACTAATAAACCTGCGATCAGGTCACTTTTTAAATCTTGTTTTAAGCGTTGAAACACAGAGCGTCCACTCTCCTCTTGTATTGGGGCTGGGGGTCGTTGATCAAATTTAGGTTCTCGGGAATCCCGATGATTTTTGGTGGACATTACCATCCATTTTAGTGGGTTTTATAAAATCCCTGGCTGCCGTTGACCAAGGGTTGGGATCAAAGCCATGACTTATACATATTACTTCTACCAATTGTAAAGAATTGTTGCAAGCTCCATCAGGCTTAGATTATCTCAGCCTGTCGGGATCAAGCCGATGTAGCTGTTGACATCTGGGGATGAACAACTTGAACTCACTTGAACCAGATTTAATAATTGTAAGTCACCAGGAGCGTAGGGGTAATTCATCAATCACCTCTAGCAGTCACTTTTCTATGAAATCTAGAGGCAATTTTTCTCTAAACTGGAGAGTGTCTGTTAACCATCACTCCTGAACATGAGTCTACCAACTTCTAGCCGCTATCAATTTACTGATGATTTAAACATCTGTCGAATTTTAAATGGGATGTGGCAAGTTTCCGGCTATCACGGACGTATTGACCCCAAAGCCGCCATTGACAGTATGTTTCAATATATGGACGCGGGTTATACGACCTGGGATTTGGCCGATCATTATGGCCCTGCGGAAGATTTTATTGGTGAGTTTCGCAAACAAATTGTTAATCAACGGGGTCAAGAAGCTTTAGCAAATCTACAAGCGTTTACAAAATGGGTACCTCGACCGGGGAAAATGACTAAAGCGGTGGTTGAGAAAAATATTGATATTTCTCGTCAACGAATGGGTGTAGAAACTCTGGATTTGTTACAGTTTCATTGGTGGGAATATCGCGATAAAAGTTATTTAGACGCTCTACACCACATGAGCGAATTGCAGTCTGAGGGGAAAATCAAACATTTAGCGTTAACGAATTTTGATACCGAACATCTGAAAATTATTGTTGAAAATGGGATCAAAATTGTTTCTAATCAAGTACAGTTTTCTTTGGTCGATCAGCGTCCGTTGCAGCAGATGGTTGAATATTGCCAAAAACAGGATATTAAGCTTTTACCCTATGGGGTTTTGTGTGGAGGCTTTTTATCAGAAAAGTATTTGAACCAACCCGAACCGCAAAATTTTCAGCTTGAAACCGTCAGCTTGAAAAAGTATAAAAATATGATTGATGCTTGGGGCGGTTGGAGTTTATTTCAAGAGCTATTAACGACGCTCAAAACCCTAGCTGATCAACATCAAGTGAGTCTTTCTAATGTGGCGGTGCGTTATATTCTCGAACAGCCAACTGTTGCGGGGACGATGATTGGTTCGCGTTTAGGGATTTCTGAACATCTGGCTGAAAATGCTCGGGTGTTTGAATTTAGTTTAGATCCCGAAGATTATCAGAAAATTCAGGCGGTTACTGAAAAATCTCAAGACTTATTCCGAATGATTGGAGACTGTGGGGATGAATACCGTCGTTAGGCTTTTGCGCTTTTGAGTTCGATTGTTGTATGATCAATAAAACTGGAATTAAGGAATTAAAACCATGTCAGCAGAACCTTTAACCCCAGAAATTAGCGATCGCATTTGCGCTCATATGAATGAGGATCACACTGAAGCCATTTTGCTTTATGCCCAAATCTTTGCTCAAGCTCCCAATGCTACCTCGGCTCGTATGGTTTCTATTGATCCAGAAGGAATGAATCTAACCGCATTAGTCGAAGAAAAATCTACACCTCTGCACGTTTCGTTTGAGCGGAAACTTGAGAATTCTGAAGACGCTCATCATACCCTTATTGAGATGGCTAAACAAGCTCGGAAAATCTCTCAGGAAGTGGGTTAAATTTCCCTAAACGTTAGAGAACGTCGTCGGGTCTTTTTTGTAGTTTTTTGATGGCTTGATTTAAGCGTTGAAGATAGGGTTTGACCAGCTCTCGATTTTGTCGATCGAGTTTAACAACTTGTCGATGAAGTCGAGCGAGTTTTACATCAACAGGCGCAGAAATTGAGGAAGATTTAGAGGCGGGAGTCTCAGACTGTTGGGTTGAAATAGCGGTTTGTTTCACCGCTTCTATCGCTTCTTCGATTAATTTTATGCGGACATTCATCACTTCCCAATCTTGCTGTCTAATCACATCATGTTCTAAACTTTGAGTGACTCGCTGCAACTCCGTTAACACTTCAGTAATCGGATCAAGTTCACTCGCTTCAGAGGGAGAATTTTGCATCTGTTCGTGTAGAGAATCAACGACTATATGAACATCTGCGATCACAGATTCGGTATATTGTCGGATTTGCTGTTCAAAGCGTTGTCTGTTAATCAAGTTTAGCCAAAGTGCTGCACTGATAGGAGTTGCAGCATATAAAATCTGCCTGTACCACGCAGCAGCAACCAGAGAACCAATTGTTGATCCAATCACAGAAGCGTACTCGGCAATTTTAAACCAATCCGTTGATGTTCTAGAACCTGTTAAAGAAGAGGCTTCTCTATTGTGCATGGCGATCGCTACAACAAACAGTGACAAAGCAATGCTAACCCAAACGGGGACTGATCACTCCATTCGACCCCAAAATTAGAATACTGTCTATCAGGCTGCGTCTTGAGTTATCAGCCTTTTTCATAATACTTCACAATTTTCCCGGTGTTTCAGCGTTGGGAACTGTCCCCAATCGTCTTATGATGATCTCAGGGACATTTAGAGAAAGCATAACCTTGATTAACGGCTATTTTGTTGGTTCATCATTTGTTCCCCTTGTCAAGTTTTAGGTGAATGTGTAATGGGTCTAAAAATCATTGAAAGTTTTGATGCCAGTTTTACTCTCGATCCACAAGCAAAAACGATATTATTTGGCTTACTGACGAGTCAAGCGTTTCTCAATCAACTGAGTCAGCAACTTCAGGGAAAATCTGTTGAATTCACTGAACTTTTATTTCAACCCGTTCCTTATAGTCTTCAAACTCCGAAAGGAATGCCAAGCGAATTTGAACAATACCATGAGTCGGAGGATTATATTATTGTTAATGTTCCTCCAAACTTTATGTTTCAAGCCAAAATCTTTAAACCCAGTCGCTTGTGTGCGATTTACCGTCAAGCTTAATTGCCGTTAAACTTAGCCTGATTTCTCTAGAACTTAACCTAACAATGACCACTCAAACCGAAATTTCTACTTTAGCCAGTTTAGACAATATTTCCTACATTGACGAACAAGGTCAACTTCCCCTCTCGTTGCAAGGAAAAATTGGTGTTTACGCTATATTTAATCGCGATCAAATCTTACAATATGTCGGTTATTCTCGCGATATTTATCTCAGCTTAAAACAACATTTAGTTCGCAAACCTCAAGACTGTTATGGGGTGAAAGTACAAACGATTGAACGTCCGAGTCGCACGATTTTAGAAGAAATACGACAGGCTTGGATCGCTGAAAATGGTTCAGTTCCCATCGGAAATGAAGCGCAAGCTGAACAATGGAATCAAGCGATTAATGTCAAACCATTGATGACAGAGGCAGAAAAGGCGACCTATGAAAAAAGCGACGGACTTGATCAAGAAAAGCTCTTAAAAAATGTTGCCAGACGAATAGAAGCTGATATTTTACAGATTCTAAAAGAACGGGGTTTACAAGAAGAAATTCGCTTCAATCCCAAACTGAAAACCAGTGGTTTATTAGATTTAAAATAAATCAAAAATGGGATTTCAACTCAGGAACGTTATTCCTTGGGGGCGCAGCTTTGAAGATTATCTAGAAATGTTTGCGTTAACTCCCGAGGAATTAGCACTTTCTATTCTAGATTGTGCGGGTGGCCCTGCTAGCTTTAATTGCGAGATGAAACGCCGAGGATATCAAGTGATTTCTTGTGATCCGGTTTATCAGTTTTCAGCCGATGAAATTGATCAGCGCATTCAAGCTACTTATTCAACTGTTATCGATCAACTGGATCAAAATAAAGATGATTATGTTTGGGAAAATGTTCAATCTCCTGAACATTTAGGAGAGTTAAGAATGGCGGCGATGCAGCAATTTTTAGAGGATTTTATTCAAGGAAAAGAACAAGGACGGTATTTAACCGCAGAGTTACCGAAATTACCCTTTAATTCTAAACAGTTTGACTTGGCATTATGCAGTCATTTATTGTTTACTTATTCTCAACATTTATCATTAGAATTTCATCTAGAATCCCTGTTAGAATTGTGTCGAGTGGCGGCGGAAGTGAGAATTTTTCCCTTGTTAGATCTCGCTGGAAATCTCTCACCCTATTTAACTCCCGTCATTAGCACTTTACAACAGCAAGGATGGATGGTACAAATTGAAGCCGTTTCCTATGAAATTCAAAAAGGAGGAAATCAAATGTTGAGACTTTTTAAACCAGCTATAATATCATGTCCGGATAATTAGTGATAAAAAACTTTCTCATAATCTCTTGGTGCGCGTTCCCTCTCTTGCAAACTTCGCTCTCGACGGTTTCCGGCGAGAGCGAAGTTCGTAAGAGAGCAACTGGCGAACCCGGAGGGTCTTGGGGGTTCCCCCCAGAAGCAACTGCCGAAAGGGTTCCCCGACTTGAAGTGACTGCTGAACCCGAAGGGGGTCGCACCGCTCCTCCTCTTTCTTCTTCTTTATTTACTCGGTTCTCCTGACTCCTGACTCCTGACTCCTGACTCCTAGTTTGTACCTCATTGGGATTAATTTGTTGCATCAAATCTGATTGTCTCTCTTGTTAAATATTTAACTAACGTTTAATGGGAGAGATTTCGTTATTCAGGGCTGATCAATATCACTGATCGGTCACTATTAGCCCATATTTTTATAGCTTTAATCGCGTTGATACAATTAGAATTATAGTATTATAACAACTGATAAGCGTTCACCACAGAATCTATGTGTTTCGTCAATATTTGAGACTCATTACAGGTGTAGATACCCATGATGGATTAACATCTTGATGGGTCACTCCCCACTTCCCAAAATAGGAAAACCTGATAGAGAATAAGCTGTAGAACTGAAAAATCATTTGGTTTTTGCTAGCAGGATGGACTGAAGTAAAACAGACTCGCTAGAAAGATACCAAACAATTTTTTTGAATTCAAGCGGGTGATTGCAATCACCCAGTTTTCCCCCTAAAAAGGGTTAGTTATTTGCATTTGTAGAGATTGGGGTTAATCACATGAAACGCACAATTCTATTAGGTTGGTTAATCTTATCAACAGGCTTTACAGCGACTCAGATGTTGGGCTGGACTGCCACGTTATCGAGACTATCTAACAATAAAGTGACGATTATCGCTGATTACACCGGAAACGATGAGGATGGCGAGCGAGAGGATGTCAAAACCAAACCCGAAACTGAGTCATAGATTTTATTTTCTAAGTTAATCCGCCGTTGGGAAGCTCAAAATTTTGAGGCGAAGCAAGCCGTTAACTAAGCCGACGGGAAGTCCCCCACCATAGCTGTACTCAGTTTGGTGGTGGGATGAAAGTCGGGGAAAACGGAGGGACGTAGTTTTCCAAATCTTCTTGATATCGTTACTGTTTTATGTATAATCCAGTAAGGAGGTCTTAAGATGCTACACAAAGCGCTCAAGGTTCGACTCTATCCAACACCAAACCAGCAGGTATTACTGTCTCAGCACTTTGGTTGTGCTAGATGGTGGTGGAATTACGCTCTAAATAAGTCAATCGAGAC